>DATEXR010000048.1 GCA_035256765.1 Candidatus Deferrimicrobiaceae bacterium
GATCCCTGCCCGCACCTGCTCGGCGATCCGGGCGGAGGTGAACAGCCCGAGGCAGACCGTCGCGGTGACGAACTCCTTGGCCGGCATCTCCTGCTTGACCCACAGGGAGAGGTTCCGGGGGAGGAATTCCGGCACCACGAAAAACCAGAGAAACATCTGCACCAGGAGGGGGATGTTCCGGAACAGCTCCACGTAGGCGTTCCCCAGCCGGACCAGCCAGGTCCGGGGGGTCGTGCGGACGGTGCCGATCGCGAACCCCAGGAGGAGGGCGATGATCCACGAGCAGAGGGAGACGGCTAAGGTCCAGTTGAGGCCGGTAAGGATCCAGGAGAGATAGGTCTCCTCGCCCCCCTTGATCTTGTCGAAGTAGATCCCCCAGTGCCAGTGGTAGTTCATCTTCTCCTCGGCGGCCGGGAAGCGAAATGGGGCGAGGGGAGTTCTTCCCTCGCCCCTTCTCGAAATCTACCCTACTTCTTGTTGTAGAACTCCGCCGGCGCGTCGCTCGGGTTCTTGATCAGCTCCTTGAGCGTGTCGCTCATCGCGAAGTTCATGTTGACGTTCTTCGGCGGGATCGGGGACAGGAACCACTTGCTGTAGAGCTTCTCGATCTCGCCGCTCTTGATCAGTCCCCGGATGGTGTCGTCGGCCACCTTCTTGAACGCGGGGTCGTCCCTGCGCATCATGATCGCGATCGGCTCGATGTTGAGCACCTCGCCGACGATCGCGTACTCCTGGGGATTCTTCGAGCTGGTGACGAGCCCGGCCAGCAGGTTGTCGTCCATCACGAAGGCGACGGCCCGGTCGGTCTCCAGCAGGAGGAAGGAATCGGAGTGGTCCTTCCCGTACACCTCCTTGAAGTCGATCCCCTTCGCCTTCTCGTGGGCGCGCATGAGCTGCACCGAGGTGGTGCCGCTCGTGGTGGCGACCGTCATTCCTCCGAGCTGGCCCAGGCTGGTGATCCCCGAGGCCTTTTTTACCGCCATGCGCACGTTGGTCACGAATGTGGTCAGGGCGAAGGCCACCTGCCTCTGGCGCGCCTCGTTGTTCGTGGTCGACCCGCACTCGATGTCCACCGTGCCGTTGGTGACCAGGGGGATCCGGTTCTGGGAGGTCACCGGCTGGTGCTGGACCTTGAGGTCGGCCATCTTGAGCTCCTTCTTCACCGCGTCCACGATCTTGTTGCAGATTTCGATGTGGTAGCCGATCGGCTGCTGCTTGTCGTCGAGGTAGGACAGCGGGTACGAGGACTCCCGGATCCCCATCGTGATCGTCCCGGATTCCTTCACCTTCTTCAGGGTCCCTGTGAGGTCCTCGGCGAAGACCGAGGTCGCCGCAAGCATGCCGGCGAGCAAAAACAGCGACAGACCTAGACGGAATTTCATGGTGATCTCCTCTCCGTTAAGTGGTTTTCGGGACGGGGGAGCCGGATTTCCCGTTCCCGATCCGTATCCATTCCCCGGACATTTCGGTTTCGTATTCCTGAGGACGAATCCCTCGCTCCTGCAGGCAATCCGTTTCCGGCCTGCAGGATCCCGATTTTCGGATTAGACGTAGTATATAGCAAAGTTCCTCAATTCCAGAAATCCTTCCTTGCCTTGAGGGAGCGGCCTGCGGGCGTACCCGCCCCCCCCGTGTGGAGCCGGTGCGGGGGACGCGATACACTGGTTTCGGGGGAAGGGGACCGGGGGATGATCGAGATCGACGGAAGCCAGGGGGAAGGCGGGGGGCAGATCCTGCGGACGGCCCTTGGCCTTTCCTGCTTTTCCGGAAAGCCGTTCCGGATCGTCAACATCCGCAAGGGGCGGAAGCGCCCGGGGCTTATGCCCCAGCACCTTGCCTCCGTCCGGGCGGCGCGGGAGATCTCCGGCGCGGAAGTTGCGGGCGACCGGGAAGGATCCGTCGAACTCGTCTTCTCGCCGGGAGAGGTGAAGGGGGGAACCTATTCCCTGGACGTGGGCACGGCGGGCTCCACCCTTCTCGTGCTGCAGACGATCGTGCCGGCGCTCGTGTTCGCCCGGGAAAAGAGCATCGTTACGATCCGGGGAGGGACCCACGTGCCGTTTTCCCCCTCCTTCCATTACGCGGCCCATGTGCTCGTCCCGGCGCTGCGCCGGATCGGGACCGATCTTTCCCTCGGCATCGGGTCGTACGGGTTCTACCCCAGGGGGGGAGGGGAGATCCGCGCGGAGATCAGCCCCCCGGCAAGGATCCGGCCGCTTTCCCTCATCGAGAGGGGCCGGGTCCTCGGCGTTACGGGATGGTCCGCCGTGGGGAACCTTCCGATGGCCATCGCCTTGCGCCAGCGGGACGCGGCCCGGAAGGTGCTTGCGTCCCGAATGGGAAACGAGACGTTCCCCGTCGAGATCGAGGCCCTCTCCGTGCCGACGCCGGGACAGGGAACGTTCCTGTTCCTCCTCCTCGAGACGGAGCACTCCGTCGCCGGGTTCGCCTCCCTCGGGGAACGGGGGAAACGGGCGGAAGAGGTGGGGGAGGAAGCGGCGGCCGCGCTCGCGGACCACTGGCAGGCGGGGGCGGCTCTCGATCCGCACCTTCCGGACCAGCTGGCGCCGTTGCTCTCCCTGTGCGCGGGGGGCTCCGCCTTCACCACGTCCCGGGTCACGGAACACCTGGTGACCAATCTCGGGACGATCGAATTGTTCCGTAATTTCTCCCCTACTATCGAGGGGGAGGTCGGGCGGCCCGGGATGGTCCGGATCGGCCCCGGCGCCGGCGCCTTTGGGGCCGGTGGACGGTGAACCGATGGAAACGCAGAGGCGGTTTTTCGCCGACGCCATGCTCGGGAAGCTCGCCAAATGGCTTCGGATCCTCGGGGGCGACGGGAAGGGCGCGTCATCCTTACGCGGGACACCCTCCTGATCCGGAGGAGGGAGGTGCGGGACAACCATTTTTTCGTCCGCGGCGACTCATACCGGGACCAGCTCCGTCAGGTGGTGGCCCATTTCCGCATCGACCCGTCGGAGGGACTGTTCACCCGTTGCGTGCGGTGCAACGAGCCGCTGGAGGAAGTGCGCAAGCCGCGCGTGGCCGGGAAGGTTCCCCCGCAGGTCTATCAGACGCAGGAGTCGTTCGGCTCCTGCGCATGTTGCGGGAGGATCTACTGGAAAGCCACCCACTGGGAGGAGATAGAGAGGCACCGGAAGGAGATGCTCCGCCTATGAACGCTTTGCGCCGATGGCGAAAAGCGGCGGAGAGATCGATTCCCCCCGGCAGAGCGGGCATCTGCCGGGCTTGTCCGGCCTCTCCCGTTTCCGGAACGTGAAGCCGCAGGCGTTGCATTCCGCGGGGGTGACCAGGAGTCGTTCCCTGAGCCGTCCGACGGTCTTTTTCACGTGGGGGAGGTGCGCGTATACCTCCTTCTCCGGAATGCCGGCGCGTGCGGAGATCTGCAGGGCGCTCAAGGGGGGGCCCGAGAGGAGGGAGAGGATCTTCCGGCGGATCGTCTCCTTCCGGTCGGGAGGGGCGATCGGCTTTTCCGGTCCGGTCATGGAACCGCCTCTTCCTCCTTGACCGCGGTCCCCGGGGAGAAAAAAGATCTCCGCCGGGTTCGATGCGGGCTCGTTTCATTGTATCGTGTCAAGGAGCCCGGCCGGGAGAGGAGATGGCCGTGGAGATGTTTCTTCCCGAAGACCTGAAGCGCTATGTCGAGGAGCACGCCGGCCCCGTCCCTCCCTTGCTCGAGGAACTCGAGCGGGAGACGCGAAAGAGGACGGACTCCCCCGGGATGCTGACCGGAAAGGTCGAGGGGGTTTTCCTCAGGATGCTGGTGCGCGTCTCGGGGGCGAGGAAGGTTCTCGAGATCGGGACCTTCACCGGATATTCCGCCCTCCTGATGGCGGAGGGGCTTCCGGCGGACGGGGAACTGGTCACCTGCGAGATCTCCGAGGAGCACGCCGCCCTCGCGCAAAGGTACTTCGATAGGAGCCCGAACGGGCGCAAGATCCGGCTCGCCCTCGGGCCCGCCGCCGATACGCTGCGCGGAATCCCCGACGGGAGCGTCGATTTCGTGTTCATCGACGCCGACAAGGAGCGCTATCCTTTTTATTACGAGGAGTGCGTCCGGGTCCTTCGAAGCGGGGGGTTGATCGCGGCCGACAACGTGCTCTGGTACGGACGTGTTCTCTCGCCGGAAGACGAGGACTCGCGGGCGATCGTGCGGTTCAACCGGACGGTTATGGGCGACGACCGGGTGGAGAAGGTGATGCTTCCGGTCCGCGACGGGGTCTACCTCATCCGCAAGCGGTAAGGGGGGAAAGGTCCGGCCGTCTTTTCCCGGAAAGGAATCCCGGCGGGCGCGGAGACGATCCAATCGAAGGAACATACCGGGACGGAAAGGAGGTCTCATGGGGCGGAAACGATGCTTGCTGCTTGCCGTGGCCCTGGCCGCGATGTTCGTTTTTCCGGCGGCCGGGTCGGGGGCCGCGGTCGACGGGGTTCCGAGGATGTCCAAGGAGGAGTTGAAAGGACTTCTGGGGAAGCCGGACGTGGTGGTGCTGGATGTGCGCCTCGACGGAGGACTTGCGCCGAGCCGGATCGCGGGGGCGTTGCACGAGGACCCGGAAAAGATCGATTCCTGGGCGGGAAAGTACGCGCGGGAGAAAAGAATCGTCCTGTACTGTTCCTGAGTCAACGAGGCCACGAGCGCCCGGGTGGCGCTGCGTCTCAAGACTCTCGGGTTCGGGAAGGTCTACGCCCTGAAAGGCGGATGGCACGAATGGTCCGCCGCCGGGTTTCCGACGGAGAGGACAAGGAGATAGCAAAAACGATGTGCGGGCGCTTCACCCTGTTCGATTCCTCCGATTCCCTGGCCGAGCGGTTCGGCCTGGGGGAGGCGACGTCCCTCTCGCCGCGCTACAACATCGCTCCCTCCCAGGCGGTGGCCGTCGTGCGGATTCCCGCGGAGGGGGCGGACCGGGAACTTGCCCTGCTGCGCTGGGGGTTCGTCCCCTCCTGGGCGAAGGACCCCTCCGTCGGATCCAGAATGATCAACGCCCGCGCGGAGACCGCACCCGAGAAGCCCGCCTTCCGCGCGGCGATCCGGCGCAGGCGTTGCCTGGTGCCCGCCGACGGGTTCTACGAGTGGAAGCACGCCGGGGGGAGGAAACAGCCGTACTACGTCCGGATGCGCGACGGAGGGACCTTCGCCTTCGCCGGGATCTGGGAGATCTGGAAGGGGGAGGGGGGCGACCCGATCGAGTCGTGCGCCCTGCTCACCACCGGCCCGAACGAACTCCTCGAGCCGATCCACGACCGGATGCCCGTGATCATCCCCCCCGGGGGCTACGATCTCTGGCTTTCCCCCATGGTTCACGACCCGTCGGCGCTCATCCCCTTTTTCGCCCCCTATCCCGCCGGGGAGATGACCGCCTACCCGGTGCGGACCCTGGTGAACAATCCGAAAATGGACGAGCCGGCCTTGATCGAACCGCTCCACTGACCTCTTTCTCCTTTCCCCCACCGTTCCGGGAAAATTTCCCGAGGAAAAACAGCCGGAACCGTATCTCCGGGGAGGAGGAACTTCTCCTGCCAGGAATTCATCTTAATAAAAGGGAAGGCATTTTGGAGACCCGAGAAGAAAACCGGGAGAAGTTGCGTGAAAGGAGGAACGGAGATGGAACGGACAACGGAGCGAAGTTTCGATTTTCTGCCCATAAACGAACGGGGTCGAAAACCGCGCAAAACCGGGATCACGGAGATGCGCGGGCCTTACTACGCGCCGGTGGGGAAACGGTACCTGCAGGACATCTTCGAGACGATGGGCGCGTATGTCGACATCTTCAAGTTCAGCGGGGGGTCCTTCCGGCTGATGCCGAAGAAGGCGGTTTCGGACCTGATCGACACCTGCCACGAGCATGATGTCCTGGTGTCCACGGGGGGGTTCATCGAACGGGTGCTGACCCACGGACCCGGGATGGTGGACCGGTATCTCGAGGAATGCCGGGAGATGGGATTCGACATCGTGGAGGTATCGAGCGGATTCATCAGCGTCCCGCTGGACGACCTGCTGGGCATCGTGGCGAGGGTCCACGAGCTCGGGATGAAAGCGAAGCCGGAGGTCGGCATCCAGTTCGGCGCCGGGGGGGCAAGCTCCGTCGAGGAGCTCGAGGCCGAGGGGACCTCGGACCCGTCCCAGGCCATCCGGGCGGCGAAACGGTACCTGGAGGCCGGCGCGCACCTGATCATGGTGGAGTCGGAAGGGATCACGGAGAACGTGAGGAGCTGGCGGACCGACGTGGTCTCGAAGATCGTCAACGAGCTCGGGCTCGACAAAGTGATGTTCGAGGCCGCCGACCCCGAGGTGTTCAGCTGGTACATCAAGAACTTCGGGCCGGACGTAAACCTCTTCGTCGATCACTCCCAGGTGGTTCAGCTGGAAGCCTTGCGGTCCGGCATCTGGGGGACGAAGAGCACGTGGGGCCGCATCGTGACCTACCGGGGGAAACCGGAGAAGCCGGCGACTGCCCGGCCGAAGCTGGTGGAGCCTCCGGCCAAGAGCGGGAAGAGGTGATCGCCATGGCGAGCTTCGACCATCTCGCGGAAGCGATCGGGACCGGGCGCGAGCTGTCGCGCTCGGAGGAACTGGCGGCGTGCGTGGAGCGGGCGGGATGGGAGGACCTCTCGCCCGCGGCGCGGGAGGCCCTGAAAATCCGCGTGCTCGACTCTTTGGGGTGCGCCTTCGGGGCGTTGTCGGGAGAGCCCGTCCGGATGATCCGCCGGGACATCGAGGAGTTCGGGGGAAATCCGCTGTGCACCCTGATCGGGGGAGGGAAGACCTCCCCCGACCGGGCCGCCTTCTATAACGGGGCGCTGGTCCGGTACCTGGACTACAACGACTCCTACCTGGCCCCGGGCGAGACGTGCCACCCCAGCGACAACCTCGGGGCGGTCCTGGCGGCGTCGGAGTACGCCCAGGCCTCGGGGCGGCAGTTCCTTACGGCGCTGGCCGTGGCGTACCAGGTGCAGTGCCGCCTGTGCGACGCGGCGCCGGTGCGGGCCCGGGGGTTCGACCACACGACCCAGGGGGCGTTCGCGAGCGCCGCGGGAGCGGCCAAGGCTATTGCGCTTCCCATGGCGCAGGTCGCCAACGCACTAGGAATATCGGGGACGGCGAACAACGCGCTGCGCGTCACCCGCACCGGCGAGCTTTCCCACTGGAAGGGGCTTGCCTACCCGGACACGGCGTTCAACGGTCTGCGCGCCGCGTTCCTTGCGATGCGCGGTGTGACGGGCCCCCGGGAGGTCTTCGAGGGGAACAAGGGATGGTGCCAGACGATCGCGGGCGACTTCGAACTGGACTGGTCGCAGGAGGACCTCGAGCGGGTCCTGCGGACCATCCTCAAGAAGTACAACGCCGAGATCCACTCCCAGTCGGCGATCGAGGGGATGATCGAGTTGATGGGGGAACGAGGGTTCTCCGGGGCCGACATCGGCAGGATCCGGATCGACATCTTCGATGTCGCCCACCTGATCATCGGGGGCGGTGTGGAGGGGGACAAGACGATCGTCCGTACGAAGGAGGAGGCCGACCACAGCCTGCCCTACATGGTGGCTGTCGCCGCCCTGGACGGGCAGGTGATGCCCGCGCAGTACGAGCCGGAACGGATCGGGCGCAAGGACGTCCAGTCGCTCCTGCGCAAGGTGAACGTGGTCCCGAACCTGGAATATTCGAAGCGGTTCCCGGATGAGCACTGCTGCAACATCACGGTGACGCTTAAGGACGGGAGGTTCTTCGCGAAAGAGAAGGCCGACTATGAAGGGTTCCACACCCGGCCGATGTCGTGGGAGCGGGTGATCGGGAAGTTCGAGGGGCTCGCCGAAGATGCGATCGAGCCCTCGCGGCGGCGGGAGGTCGTCGACGCCGTACGCCGGCTCGACGGGATCGCCGTGAAGGACCTGATGGCGATTCTGGGATAATGCCGGCGCCGGATCGCCGGGAAACGACAACCAAGCGGCCCCGGGGGGCGAAATCCCCCCGGGGTTTCCCACAAATCCCGTAATCGGATCCACGCCTGCGGATTCGGAGTCGCAGACGACGCCGAAATCCCCCCCCGCCCTTGGATATTGCCGGATTCCTCAGGAAAATGAAACCATTTCAGGGGAATGGAAATCGCAATATCATGGGAAGTCTAGGGGATTGGTAACAGAATCACCCCATGACCCGGCAACGAGGGGATTTTCCGCGGTCCGTGCCGCAGGGGGATACGGGAGACAGCAGATGGGCGGTGCGATACGGTCGAATATCTCCGAGTCGGACAGGGACAGGATGCGCGTGACCAGGGAGGAGGCGCTGGCCCTGTTCCGCAAGATGAGCCAGATCCGGCGCTTCGAGGAACGCGCGGAAGAGGCGTACGGGCGGGGCATGATCGGCGGGTTTCTCCACCTGTACATCGGGGAGGAAGCCATCGCGGTCGGAGCCTTGGCCGGACTTGAGCCGGAAGACGACGTGGTCACCCATTACCGGGACCACGGCTACGTTCTGGCCAGGGGCGTCGAACCGAAACGGGTGATGGCGGAACTGTACGGCAAGTCGACCGGACTCGGCAAGGGAAAGGGCGGCTCGATGCACATGGCGGACGTCCGGCGCCACCTGTGGGGCGGCTACGCCATCGTCGGGGGGCACGTCCCGCTGGCGGCAGGGCTGGCGCTTGCGAACCAGTACCGGAACCTGCCGAGGGTCGTTTCCTGTTTCCTGGGAGAGGGTGCGACGAACATCGGAACGTTCTTCTCAAGCCTGAACATCGCGGCATTGTGGAAATTGCCGCTCATCGTCATCGTCGAAAACAACCGCTACGGGATGGGCACGGCGGTCAAGCGCGCTTCCGCGGTCGAGGAGACGTATCGGAAGGCGAGTGCGTTCAATATCCCGGCGGTCCGGATCGACGGGAACGACGTCCTCGCCGTACGGGACGCCGTGCGCGACATGGCCCGAACGGCGCGGGCAGGCGGCGGTCCGCAGATGATCGAGGCGATGACGTATCGGTTCCGCGGCCACTCGATGGGAGACCCGCAGCGGTACCGCGGCCGGGAGGAGGTGGAAGCGGCGAAAGCGGCCGACCCGATCGATCGGTGGCGCCGAACCATCCTGGAACGGAATCTGGCGGAGGAGGAGGAATTGGAAAGGGTTACCGGCGAGATCGAGACCGAGTTGGAGGAGGCCGTCCGGTTCGCGGAGGAGAGCCCCGCTCCCGAGCCGGGCGAGCTTTGCTTCGACGTCGTGGTCGAGGAATAGGAGACTGCCATGGCCCTGAAGACCTACCGGGACGCCCTGCGTGAGGCGCTGCGCGAAGAAATGATCCGCGACGAACGCGTGCTGATCATGGGACAGGAGGTCGGCGTGTGGGGAGGGACCTACGCGGTCACGCGCGGACTCCTGGACGAATTCGGGGAGAAGCGCGTCATCGACACGCCGATTGCGGAAGAAGCGATCGTCGGGGCGGCGGTCGGCGCGGCGATGGGGGGGTTGCGCCCGGTCGCGGAGCTGATGACGATCAATTTCAGCCTGGTGGCGATGGACCAGATCGTCAACAACATGGCGAAGATCCGCTTCATGTTCGGGGGGCAGATGACGATTCCGCTGGTCGTCCGCACGCCCGCCGGCTGGGGGCAGCTGGCGGCGACCCATTCGCAGACCTTCGAATCCTGGTTCGCACATATCCCCGGGTTGACCGTAGTGATGCCGTCGACCCCGGCCGACGCCAAAGGCCTGCTGAAAACCGCGATTCGGTCCGAGAACCCGGTGATGTTCATCGAGCACGCGCGCCTTTACGGCATCAAGGGCGAGGTACCGGAGGAAGAGTACACCTTGCCGATGGGCGTTCCGGACGTCAAACGCGCGGGACGGGACGTGACGATCGTGACGTATTCGCGGATGGTGAACGTCGCCCTGGAGGCGGCGGAAACGCTCGCGAGGAACGGCATCGAATGCGAGGTGGTCGACCTGCGCACGCTGCGGCCGCTCAACCTGGCAGCGGTCTACGGGTCGGTGGAAAAGACGCATCGTGCGATCATTCTCGAAGAGGATTGGACGACGTGCGGGATGGGCGCCGAAATCGCCGCGCGCATCGGCCGTGACCGGTTCGACTCCCTCGACGCCCCGGTGGAGCGCCTCGGCCAGGTGGAGGCGCCGATGCCGTACGCCAAGAATCTCGAGGCGTTGATGTTCCCCGACGAGGCGCTGCTCATCGATAAAATCAGGGGAATGATTGCGTAAGCCGCCCCGCCGGCCCCCGGCCTCGCGCGAACGGGACACGCCTGCGTCCGGAAAGATGCTCTTGCCCGAAGCGGAAAGGAGGTGCGTGTGGCGACCGAGGTGATCATGCCCTCTCTGGGGTTCGACATGGTCGAGGGAGTCGTGGCCCGCTGGCTGAAGAAGGAAGGGGATCCGGTAGAAAAAGGGGAGGCCATTGTCGAGATCGAAACGGAAAAGGCCAGCGTCGAGGTCGAGGCGGCCGTCTCGGGAGTCCTGCAAAAGATCATCGTTCCCGCGGGAGAAACCGTGGCGGTCGGGACGGTGATCGGCCTGATCGCCGCCCCCGATGAGATGCCCGCCGGCAGATCCGCGGAAAAACCCGAAAGGCGGGAACCGTCGACTCTTCCGTCCGTATCATCCGCGGACGGACCGGAGAAAGCCCGGGAGAAGCCGAAAAAGCCGGCGGAGGAACGGATCGTAGAGCCCGAAGAGGCAGGACCGCCGGGGCGCAGGGTAAAAGCCTCTCCCGTCGCGCGCAAGATGGCGGAAGAAGCGGGTATCGATCTGGCCCGAATCAAGGGGAGCGGCCCCGACGGCCGCGTCTTGGAGCGCGATGTTCAGGCGGCGATGGGTGCAAAACCGTCACCGGCGGAGCCGAAAACCGGTGCCGGCGTTCCCGCCGGCGAGCTTGTCCCCATGAGCCGGATGCGGAAGGCGATCGCCCGAAGGATGGCCGAGAGCAAGGCGAAGGCGCCGCATTTTTACGTCACCGTCGACGTCAACATGGACGAAGCGATGAACATGCGGGAACAACTGAACCGTATCGCCCCCGAATCCGAAAAAATTTCCGTCAACGATCTGATCGTGGCGGCGGCGGCCAGGACGCTGGCCCGGGTTCCGGATATGAACGCGACGTATCGCGGGGAGACTCTCGAGAAACATTCCCGGATCGACATCGGCATCGCGGTGGCGCTCCCGGACGGGCTGATCCCCCCCGTGCTGCGCAGTGCGGACAGGAAAACGTTGCGTCAGATCGCGGCCGGGTCCAAAGAGCTGAGCGAGCGCGCACGCGCCGGCAGGCTGCGTTCCGAGGACCTGGGCTCCGGGACGTTTACGATATCCAACCTGGGGATGTTCGACGTGGAGGAATTCATCGCGATCATCAACCCGCCGGAAGCCGCCATCCTCGCGGTCGGGGCGGTGACCCCGCGTCCGATCGCCGCCGGAGGGGAGGTCCGGATCGCCTCGATGATGAAAGCGACGTTGTCGGTGGACCATCGCGTGGCCGACGGCGCGCAGGCCGGCCGCTTCATGCAGGAACTCAAGAAGCTGTTGGAGAACCCGGTCAATCTCCTTGCCGAGTAGGCGGACATGAAGCGGGTTCGACAGGGAATTCTCCTTTCCGCCGTCGCGGTTGGCATTTCGCTGATTGCCGCCGTTTGCCGGCATTCCGTGGAGGAGATCCATTATCGGAAGTCGTTCTTCCCGGCAAGGTTTACCGTGGAAGAAGCCTGTTACGCCAGCATCGTGGAGCTGGTGAAAATAGCGATCATCACTGTACCGGTCCCGGTCGTCATCGCTGCCTGCCTTTGTCTGCTGCACTATTTCCACAAGGAACCTTGAAGAGAGGACCATTTCCCGCAGACCGGTGTTCGGTCCGGTTGCAACGTACCTCGCTTCCTCCGGGAAAGGTCGTTCTCGACGGGAAACCGGGTCGCTTCAAGCTAAATCTAAATAGCTGGGGGGGCGCCTATCCCGGTGTCGCCTAAGCAAGGGACGTCCAACCTCCCGACCGAGGCGACGCCAACCAGGGATGGAAACCGGATGCCGGGCGATTCCCGGCGAGGACGCGTCACCCTTTTTCGTCGTCGGGTGACCGAACCGGGAGGGTTCTCTCTTTCAACGATGGTCAAAAGCATCCGGTCGCCGGCGAATTCTGGATGCACGGAAGGGGCTTCGGGATGGAGACGCAGGCGGCTGGACAGACGAGGAGGAGCTTGCAGGAAAAACCGAACGGAAATCCACCCCGCGTTGTGATCGTCGGGGCGGGGTTCGCGGGGCTGTGGGCAGCGAGGGCATTGGCCCGCCGTTCCGTGGACGTTCTGCTCCTCGATCGGAACAATTATCACCTGTTTCTGCCACTGCTCTACCAGGTGGCGGCGGCGGAGCTGGAAGCGGAAGACATCGCCAGTCCCGTGCGGAGTATTTTGCGGGGCCTCCCGAACGTGGGATTCATTCTTTCCGAGGTCCGGCGGATCAATCCGGACGCACGGGAGGTGGAAACCGATGCCGGGAGAATTCCGTTCGATTACCTCGTCCTCGCGGCGGGATCGACCTCCCACTTCTTCGGAATCCCCGGGGCGCCCGAGCATTCGTTTCCCCTGAAGACGCTGGCGGAGGGTGTCGGTCTCCGGAATCGGATTCTCCGGTCGTTCGAGAGGGCTGCTCGAGAGACGGATCTCAATCGGCGCGCGGCCGCCCTCACCTTCGTCATCGTGGGCGGCGGCGCGACCGGCGTGGAGTTCAGCGGCGCGCTCGCGGAACTGATCCACGGCCCCCTGCGGAAGGATTTCCCGTCCCTGGACTTCCGGGAAGCAAGGGTGCTGGTGATCGAGGCGAAAGACGGACTTCTCTCCGGGATGCCGGAGACCCTCCGCCGGTATGCCCTGAAGCGGCTCACCCGGAAAGGGATCGACGTGCGCCTGGGGACGACGGTGCGCTTGGTCGCGGAAAACGGCGTCCACCTGGAAGACGGTACCTTCATCCCCTCGGAAACAACGGTGTGGACGGCGGGTGTGCGCGGCGAATCCTTCGAGGGAATCCGAAGCGTGCCGCTATCCCCGGACAGACGGGTGAAGGTGACGCCGACCCTCGAGCTGCCGGGATATCCCGGGATTTACGCCGTCGGGGATCTGGCGTACTTCGAGGAAGCAGGAAAAGCGCTCCCGATGATGGCGCCTGTCGCCATCCAGATGGGAACAGCGGCTGCCGGGAGCATCGTGAGACAAATCGCCGGCAAGGCCCCGCTCCCGTTTCGGTACCGGGACCCGGGCTCCATGGTGATCCTGGGCCGCAATGCGGCGGTGGCGCATCTTCGGGGGCGAAGGTATACGGGATTTCCTGCGTGGATCGTCTGGCTTTCCGTCCATATCTACCAGTTGATCGGATTCCGCAACCGTCTGGTCGTGATGATCAACTGGGCCTGGGACTATTTCTTTTTCGAGCGGGCGGTGCGGATCATCCTGCCCGAATCACGGCCGGGAGAAGGCGTCCCGGCCGACGAGGCGTCGCCACGTCCCGCAAGCGACGGGAAGAAGGCGCGCGGCGGACGATGGTAGGGTCGCGGGTTGTCTCGCGCCCCGGGGTGTATTTCGTTTCAGATCGCCCGCAGCGCCTGGTCGAAGTCGTCGAGGATGTTCTCGATCGCCTCGATCCCCACCGAGACGCGCACCGGCTGGAACGGATCGTTTTCCATTCGCGCGGGATCGGTCAAGGTGTCCCCGGGGCTCGTTTTCCCCGGGCGGGGTCCGCCGACCCATTCCCCGGAATCGGAACGGGTGGTTTTTTCTTCAACGATCCGGTTTTCCGAAACGGCGGGAAATGCGATGCCTCCTCGCGGCGAACCACCGGTAGAAGGCGCGGGAGAGGATCCCGGCTCCCGGGAGACGGAACAGAGCGGCGGCCCATCGCCACCCCTTAAGCCGGAGGAGGATCTCGGGGACGGCTTGCTCGCCGGCGAGTACCTTCCCGTCAGGAAGGAACAGGTGCATCGCCTCGAGGCATGCGTTCTTCTCGATGGTGGGGAAACGGCGGGGAAGGTCCTCCGAGTGGCAGGAGAGGAACTCGAAATCGTCCGGGCCGGACCGGGCCCGGATCCAGTCGGCCGCGCCCTGGCAGACGGGGCACTCCCCGTCGTAGATGAGGACGGGTTTCTCCTGCCCCTTCACCGGGAAAGAATTTCCCGAAGGCGGTAGGTTACGCCCCGGACGACGAGCGTCGCCGCCCCGGAGCCGACCTCGCCGTACGCTTTCTCCATCTCTTCCCGGGCGCGCCCGTGCCGGTCCATGCCCTCATTATACATGGCGGCGTGGGTCGCCCGGACCGGGGCTTCGGGAGGGAGACGGCCGCCGACCGGATGGCGGAAAGGGATTTCGTCATATACTATTCCCGTGCGCAGCGGGACGGCGCCCCCCGCGGATGCCGCTCTTCCTGCGACAGCCCGCAGCGCGCCGGGGTTGCGCACGGACGAGGGTAGAGGCCGGGCAGGGAGGACGCATGGACACGGAAAATGCAATCCCGGGGACCGGGCTGCCCAGCCTGGACCGGGTGATCCAGGGGGTGATCCCGGGCGACAACATCGTCTGGCAGATCGACCTGATCGGGGACTACGCCGTCCTGGTGGAGTCGTTCTCCGCGAACGCGCTCCGGAACGGCAGGAAGCTCGTCTACTTCCGGTTCGCCCGCCACCCGGCGCTCCTTTCCGCCGATTGCGACGCGGAGATCCATGTCCTAACCCCCGAGGTCGGGTTCGAGACGTTCACCGCCCAGATCCACAAGGTGATCGAACGTTCGGGAAGGGGTGCGTACTACGTGTTCGACTGCCTGTCGGACCTGGCCGCCGACTGGTACAGCGACCTGATGCTGAGGAATTTCTTCATGGTGACCTGCCCGTACCTCTTCGAGCTGGAAACCGTGACGTACTTCGCGCTCTTCCGGGGCTTCCACTCCTCCGATGCCGTCTCCGCCATCCGGGAGACGACGCAGCTCCTGCTCGACATCTTCCGGCACGGGGACAAGCTCTACGTGCACCCCCTGAAGGTCGACCACCGGTACTCCCCGACGATGTATCTTCCCCACGTCTGGGAAAAAGAGGATTTCCTCCCGGTGGCCGAAAGCTCCGTCCTGTCGGACGTGCTGGCCGATCTCACCTCCCTGCGGGGCGACTCCGTCTCCCGGACGCTCGACATCTGGGACCGGAAGTTCCTCCAGGCGCAGCAGGCCCAGGAGGAGATCCAAAAGGGGGCGATGCCAGCGGGGGAGGCGCAGGAACTCTACCGGTGGCTTCTGCGCATGGCGGTGACCCGCGACGAGCGGATCACCGCCCTCGCTTCGAAGTCTCTTGATTTGTCCGACATTCTCGCCATCCGGAAGCGCATGATCGGAACGGGGCTGATCGGTGGGAAGTCGGTCGGGATGCTCCTGGCGCGGGCCATCCTCTGCCGGACGGACGGGAAGTGGCGGTCCAAGCTGGAGAGGCACGACTCGTTCTACATCGGGTCGGACGTCTTTTACACCTACCTCGTCCGGAACGGCTGCTGGGGGATCCGGAGGAGCCAGCGGAGCCCCGCGACCTTCCTGGACGGGGCCGAGGAGGTGCAGCGGAAGATCCTTTCGGGCACCTTCCCCCGCTTCCTCCGGGAGCAGTTCGTGGCCATGCTCGAATACTTCGGCCAGTCCCCGATCATCGTCCGCTCGAGCAGCCTCCTCGAGGACGGCTTCGGCAACGCGTTCACGGGGAAGTACGAAAGCGTCTTCTGCCCGAACCAGGGGTCCCCGGAGGACCGGCTGGCCTCTTTCCTGTCGGCGGTCAAGACCGTCTACGCGAGCAGCATGAGCCGGGAGGCCCTGCTCTACCGGGCCCACCGGGGACTTCTCGACCGGGACGAGCAGATGGCGATCCTCGTGCAGCGGGTGTCCGGCGCCATTTACGGCCCCATGTTCTACCCGCAGATCGCGGGCGTCGGGCTTTCGTACAATCCGTATGCGTGGAGCGAGTATATCGAGCCCGAGGCCGGCGTCGTCCGGCTGGTCTTCGGGCTGGGGACGAGGGCGGTCAACCGGAGCGATGACGACTACACGCGGGTGATCGCGTTGAACGCGCCGCTTCGACGGCCGGAGGCGAACCTCGACGAGGTGATGGAATACGCCCAGAGGCGGGTCGACGTCCTCGACCTCGCGGAGAACCGGTTCCGTTCCCTCCTCTTCGACGAGGTCGTCAAAACCAGCCCTTCCCTGCCGGTCGGGATGTTCGCCTCCCGGAAGAGCCTCTCCCGGGGAGGCGACAGAGACGGGGGGGGAGGCCCGGCCTCCCCGGGGATCCTGACGTTCGACCAGCTCCTTTCGAAGACGGCCTTCGTGGAGGATATGCGGGAGATGATGAAAATCCTGCGGGACGCCTACGAATACCCCGTCGACATCGAATTCACCGCGAATTTCCTGTCCGATGGAGGCTACCGGATCAATCTCGTCCAGTGCCGCCCGCTGCAGGTGCGGGAGGGCGGCCGGATCATCGCCGTCCCCTCCAACCTCCCTCCGGAGGATGTCGTTCTCGAAGCCCAGGGAACGATCGTCGGGCAAAGCTCCTTCACCACCATCGACCGGCTGATCTATGTCGAGCCCGCCGCCTACATGGAGCTGCCGATCACCGACCGGTATTCCGTCGCACGAATGATCGGGAGGCTGACCCACGCGGAGGAGGAAGGAGAGACGAGGAAAACGATCATGCTCCTCGGCCCGGGCCGGTGGGGGACGAGCACCCCGTCGCTCGGGGTCCCCGTATCCTTCGCGGAAATCAATACGGTATCGGTCCTGTGCGAGATCGTGGGCATGCACGGGACCGTCGTCCCCGACGTCTCCCTCGGCACCCACTTCTTCAACGACCTGGTCGAGGCGGACATGCTCTATCTCGCTCTCTTCCTCGGGAAAAAGGGGAATTCCCTCAACGAGGAATTCTTCCGGAGGAGCAGGAACCGTCTCGCCGACCTGGTGCCGGAAGAGGCCGGGTGGTCCGATGTCGTCCGCGTCATCGACATCCCCGAGGCCCCCGGAGGTCGCGCTCTCTACCTGAACGCCAATTCCCCCGGCCAGAGGGCGGTCTGCTACCTTGCCGGCTTAGGAGAGGGGCTTCTCCCCGGGTAAGAGGGGAGTGCGGAGGTACCGAGCGGCCCGGCCCGCTCCCGCGCGGCGGACCAGGTTCCATTCATAAAGGCGTGCCAGGACCTGCTTGGCGGTGTCGCGGGGGATGCCGAGCTCGCGGCGGACCAGCCGGATGCTCACCTCCCCGTGCCGGTCGAGAAGGGAGAGGACGGCCTGCTGGTTTCCCGAAAGGTGGTCTTCGCGGGGACGCCCTTCCACGAGGGGGCGAAGTTCCCGGGCGTGCGCCTGCAGCACGTCGAGGAAGGCCCGAAGCCACGGCATGATGTCCGGATCCGGGGTGTTCCGCTTCGCCTGGGCCCGTCGCAGGGCGAGGGAATAGTCCATCTCCCGGTCCGAGACGATGGCATACAGCGAGAGGTACGGAATGTGCGCGTAGCCGTGCTTGAGAAGGAGGAAGCCGGCGAGGATACGGCTCATTCTCCTGTTCCCGTCCGCGAAGGGGCGGATGGCGAGGAACTCGAGAAGGAAGGAGGCGATGACCAGGAGCGGGTGGAAGGCCGGGGAGCCGAGGCGGGCCGTCGTCCAGTGCACAAGATTTTCCATTTCCCGCGGGACGAGATGCGGCTCCGTGGGGCGCAGCGCCGGGGATTCCATCCCCCCGCGGACGTACGCAGGCGACCTGTCGGGAACTTCCTTGTACCGTCCCCGCTGCGCCCGGTGGGCGGCGGAATGCCGGAACAGCTGCCCATGGAACCGGAGGATGAGGTCCTGTCCGAACTCCATGTCGCGGTACCCGCGAAAGACCGACCGCAACAGTTCCGCGTGCCCGGCCCTCGATGCGGACACCCCGGATCCCGTCCCGACGGCGCGCCGCCGCCCCCACGTCGGATTCCGCGGGGGGGAAAAGGAGGCCCGGGAGGCATTCCGTGCGGATATGTCCGACGAAACCTCGATCGTCCTTTCCTGCAGTCGCGTGAGGACCGACGGGCAGGCGTTGCCACGGCCTTGCCACCACCCCCGGAACTCGTCGATTCCGGAGATCCTCCCGGCCAGTTCGTGGAGCGCGGCGGCAGGAAGTTCCATAAGCCTTGCGTCAAGCCGTTCCTCCATCGGCCCCTCCCGGATTTCTCCGTAGTATAACCGATTACCCCCGATTCCGCCCAACGTGCTTGACGGGAGCGGCAGGGGAGGTACATTCGGGAGAAGCGGGCGGCCGGGCAGGCCGCTACTTCGCATTCATTCCGAGGAGGAAGGGTATGGCTCTGACGCAAAGGCTGGAGGCGTTGTACCAGGACGTGATCAAGAGAAACCCGGGGGAGGCCGAGTTCCACCAGGCGGTGAAGGAGGTTCTCGATTCGCTGGGGCCGGTTCTCGTCAAGTATCCGGAGATCG
>DATEXR010000049.1 GCA_035256765.1 Candidatus Deferrimicrobiaceae bacterium
CTCTCGGTGCGTCAAGCTATTTACGAGACGGTGCACTAGCCGGTCTTGTCGAACGCAAGGGCCGCGGAGTTGATGCAATACCGAAGCCCCGTCGGTTTCGGCCCGTCGGAAAAGACATGCCCGAGATGGCTGTCGCACCGGGCGCACAGAACCTCGGTCCGCGTCATGAAGAAGCTCCTGTCCTTCTCCGTCCGGATATTCTCCGCCGCGACCGGCTCGTAGAACTCGGCCACCCGGTCCCCGAATCGAACATCGTGTCCGACAGGAACAGGTCGTTCTCGCAGGCGGCGCACCGGTAGGTCCCCTTGTCATGGGTGTTCGAGTATTTCCCCGTGAACGCCCGCTCCGTTCCCTTGCGCCTCAGGATCTGATACTGCTCCGGGGTCAGCTGCTTCTTCCACTCGGCATCGGATTTCACCACCCTGTCGACCATGACGTATCCTTTCTTCTGCACCGAATACACCTTGAGTTGCGCGAGCCGTTCCTCCCCGGCCGCCTCCTTCGGCCCCCTCGCCAGGAAAATCCCCCCGCCGAGGATGGAGAAGGCGGGGGCGAACAGCAACAAGGACAGAACCTCCCTTCGACTCTTCCTCCGACCCTTCATCCGCTTCCCCCTTCCCGTTCCCCGTATCGCCCCGGATCCCATCCCCTTGTTCCACGCATGACGACGACATCCAATTATTGGATCACCAGGATCGGAAAAAGATTCGATCGATCTCCTCGAGGGTGGGGATGCTCGCCCTGCCGCCCACTTTCCTGCAGGAAAGGGCGGCGGCGGCATTGCTGAAGGAAAGAATCTCGGGAAACGGCCTGTCCGCGAGAAGGGCGAACAGGAACCCCGCGTGAAAGACGTCCCCCGCTCCCGTCGTGTCTGCCGCGGCCACCCGGATCCCCCGCGCATGGAGGACATCCCCGCCGTCAAACCCCACGGCGCCGTCGGCCCCCAGGGTCACGGTCGCGGTGCGCGGCGAATAGCGGCGGTGGATTTCCCGGACTCCATGGGGGGGCGCCGCGCCGGGGAAAAGCGCTTCGACGAAAGAAGACGCCGCCACGATGTGGTCGCACAGGCCAAGGAGTTCCTCGGTCCCCTCCTGGACCTTTTCGGCGTCCAGGACGACCGGCACCCCCGCCTCCATCGCCGCCCGGGCGGATTCCCGGGAAGCCGGGACATCGTGGCCGTCGACGAGCACGGCGCGGGCCCGCCGGATCTCCTCGCCGGGGATCTCCCCGGGGCGGATCCGGATCCGGGCGTCCCTCTCCCACAGGATCGTTCTCTCCCCCGAATCTCCCTGGATGAGGATGACCGCAAACTGGGAGACGGCCCCGGGGACGGTCCTCGCATGGGATACGTCGACCCCCTCTTCCCGCAGAAGGGAAAGGGAGAGCCGCCCGTGCTCGTCGTCCCCCACGTTCCCCACGTACATCGTCCGAAGGCCCCACCGCGAGAGCGCCACGAGGGCGGTGGCCACCTGCCCCCCTCCCTGCCTCGAGAAACCGGTCATCCGGAGCTTCTCCCCCGGCACGGGGTAGCGCGGAACGCAGCACAGGTAATCGATCGCATTCAGCCCGATTCCGACGACGTCGAAC
>DATEXR010000050.1 GCA_035256765.1 Candidatus Deferrimicrobiaceae bacterium
GGGAATGGACTCCTGGAGGCCGGTCTCACTGCGCCCCTCCTCCTTCGGCTTGCTGCGCCGCGGACCGCATTTCCGGGACCGGGGACCCGGGGCGATGCGGGGGGGTTCCACAAAGCGGCGTGTGGAGCGAGAGAATATTATCCCCGCCGCGCGGGGTCCGATCCGACGAGCGGAACCCGCAGCGAGCGGGCGCAGATCGCGAGCGTAGCTTTGGGGAATCCCCCCGCGAGCCGGGGTCCCCAGAAGCCAGCGCTCCGACAACCGAGCGTAAGAACGCGGCGCCCGCCGCAGAGGGTGAAAAGTTTTAAGAACGTCCCTGTTCTTAGGTGGCGGCCTCCCGCATGATCTCCGTGATCGCCGTCTCGACCTCTTTCGCGGTCCCCTCGAGCGAGGGCTCGTTGAACATCCGGAGCATCATCGTCGGCTTGAGCGTCTCGAGCACGACTTCCTCGCCTTCCACGTAGATGGAGACCCGGCAGGGAAGCGCCGTGGAGATCTTGATGTTGGTGTCCAGGGTCTTCTTGGCGTATCCGGGGTTGCAGACCTCGTAGATGTAGAGCTTGCGGTCGAAGACCAGCCCTTTCCCCTGAAGCGTCGCCGTGATGTTGTGGATCCCCTGAACGCCGAATTTCCTGGAGGCCGAGGCATCCTCGAACCGCTGCCTCACCTCGCCGATCGGCTTCCTGCTTCGGACCGTGATGAACATTTTTTCAACCCTCCTCCCCCGGCGCCCGGCCGGGGCGAACCGTCTAACGGGGGCTTCAACCGCCCCCGCCGCCGGAGAACAGGAAGATCAGGACCACCACCGCGATCAGGACCAACGTACCCCATTCAATCGGCATCCCGCCATCCTCCTCCCCGCATTCGCATCCTTCCCTTAGGATTCGGTGATCCGCCCGGCGACCGCCGGGACGCATCCGTTACGTTCAGCGGAACGGCGAGCGGCGTGAACCGCTCCCGCAGGAAGACCCGCCGGACGGGGAACCGGACCCGCTCCCTCCCGCGCGAAACAGGGAGATCCCCACCCGGGACGATTTCCCGCCGCACGCGGGGCATGCCTCCCGTCCGTCATCCGAGAGGCGCTTGTACGCCTCGAACACCTTCCGGCACGACTCGCAACGGTACTCGTAGAGCGGCATCGATCGATCCCCCTTTATTCTTCCGGAACGCCGGCCTTCTTCAGGATCATTTCCATGAGGCACCAGTTCGTCAAGCCGGACTGGAACAGGTTGAGCCCGACGAAAGCGGTGAACAGAAACCAGTATCTGCTTACGTACAGCCCGAGGAAAAGGCTTGCCAGCACGAATGTCCCCGCGATCACCCGGATCCATCTTTCCGTGTTCATCGAATCCTCCCTTGGTGCT
>DATEXR010000051.1 GCA_035256765.1 Candidatus Deferrimicrobiaceae bacterium
GCGGACGAGTACACCGGCGACAACATTAAGGTTTTAAAGGGTCTGGAGGCGGTCCGGAAGCGCCCGGCGATGTACATCGGGAGCACGGACGTCCACGGCCTTCACCACCTCGTCTACGAGGTCGTGGACAACGCCATCGACGAGGCGATGGCCGGCTATTGCGACGCCATCTCGGTCACCATCCATCAGGACAACTCCGTCAGCGTGGACGACAACGGCCGGGGGATCCCCGTCGACGTGATGGCGGAGGAGGGGAAGCCCGCCGCCGAAGTGGTGCTCACCGTACTCCACTCCGGCGGGAAATTCGACCGGGAGACGTACAAGGTCTCCGGGGGCCTCCACGGAGTGGGCGTTTCCGTGGTGAACGCCCTCTCGGAGAGGCTCGACGCGGAGATCCGCCGCGACGGCTCCGTGTACCGCCTGGCCTTCTCCCGCGGGGAGACGATCGCCCCGATCCAGGTGACGGGGAAATCCCGCAAGACGGGGACGAAGATCACGTTCAAGCCCGACCCCGAGGTCTTCACCGAAAGGGAGTTCCACTTCGACACGCTCTCGCAGCGCCTGCGCGAGCTCTCCTTTCTCAACGCGGGCTTGAAGATCACGATCCTCGACGAGCGATCCGGGAAGTCCCACGAGTTCCAGTACAAGGGCGGAATCGCCTCCTTCGTCCAGCACCTGAACCGGAGCAAGAACGCGCTCCACGGCAAGCCGATCTTCGTGGAGGGGGAGAAGGACGACGTCCAGGCCGAAGTGGCCCTCCAGTACAACGACTCCTACCAGGAGACGGTCTTCGCCTTCGCGAACAACATCAACACGTACGACGGGGGCACGCACCTCATCGGCTTCCGCTCGGCGCTCACGCGCGCGGTGAACCAGTACGCCCAGAAGGGAAACCTGCTCAAAGGCGTGAAGGAGAACTTAAGCGGCGACGACCTGCGCGAAGGGCTGACCGCCGTGATCTCCGTCAAGGTCCCCGAGCCCCAGTTCGAAGGGCAGACCAAGCACCGGCTGGGCAACAGCGAAGTGAAGGGGATCGTGGACTCCCTGGTCTACGAGAAGCTGACGAACTTCTTCGAAGAAAACCCGCCCGTCGCGAGGAAGATCGTGGAGAAGGGCCTCGAGGCCGCCCGGGCCCGGGAGGCGGCGCGCAAGGCGAAGGAACTGGCGAGGCGAAAAGGGGCGCTCGACTCGGCAGGCTTGCCCGGGAAGCTGGCCGACTGCCAGGAGACCGACCCGACCCGGTGCGAACTCTTCCTCGTCGAAGGGGACTCGGCCGGCGGCTCGGCGAAGCAGGCGAGGGACCGTCGGTACCAGGCGATTCTCCCCCTGAAGGGAAAGATCCTGAACGTCGAGAAGGCCCGGATCGACAAGATGCTCTCTTCCCAGGAGATCCGGACGCTGATCACGGCCCTGGGCACGGGGATCGGGAAGGAGGACTTCGATCCCGCGCGCCTCCGGTACGGCAAGGTGATCATCATGACCGACGCGGACGTCGACGGCGCGCACATCCGGACCTTGCTGCTCACCTTCTTCTTCCGGCACATGCGGCCGCTCATCGAGGAAGGGAAAATCCACATCGCCCAGCCCCCCCTGTACGGCATCCGGAAAGGGAAGGGGATGACGTATCTCAAGGACAATGGCGCCTATCGGGATTTCCTCATCGAGAACGGCATCCAGGGCCGGCGCGTGGCGGGCGGCAACGGGCAGGGGTCGCTCACCGGCCAGCGGATGTCGGCGTGGCTGAAGAAAATCTCCCGCCTCGAGGAGATCGCCTTCCGGGCCGAACGTCGCGGCATGCCCTCCTTTGTGCTCCTGGCGCTTGCCCCGCGGGCAGCGGAAGGGGCGAATGCCCTCGAGAGCGAGAAGGGGGCGAAGAAGTTCTTCTCCTCCCTCGCCGCGGAGTGGAAGGTCTCCCGTCCGGACGTGACCCACGTCGCCTTCGAGACCGGGCCCGACCCGGACGAGGATGCCGAAAAGGCGGTCCGGGTCACGCTGCGGTGGAAGCGGGGCGGCCTGCCGATGGAGTGCACCATCGACCGGCATCGCCTCGGCATGGCGGATCTTCGGGAATCGAACGCCCTGTATACCCAGATCCGGGAGACCCTGCCGCCTCCGTACCGTCTCGACGGCGACATCGTCGTCCCCGAGGCGGACGGACCGCTGTGCCTTTTGGAACAGGTCCTCGAGGCGGGGAAGAAAGGGCAGACGATCCAGCGCTACAAGGGCCTGGGCGAAATGAACCCCGAGCAGCTCTGGGAGACCGCGATGGACCCGGAGAAGCGCGACCTGCTCCGGGTGGAGATCGGCGACGAGACCGACGCCGACGAGATCTTCACGAAACTGATGGGCGACCAGGTGGAGCCGCGGAGGGATTTCATCGAGAAGAACGCCCTGGAGGTGTCCTCGCT
>DATEXR010000052.1 GCA_035256765.1 Candidatus Deferrimicrobiaceae bacterium
GTAGGGGAAGACGGCCGGGTCGAACCTGCCGGTCCGCTGGCGCTCCCGGCCGGCGGTATGCATCCAGGTGATGTTGTAATCGACGAATTTCATCATCGCCTCCGCGCCCGCGACGTCGACCCTCTGCCCCTTTCCGGTGTCGGCCCGGTGCGCAAGCGCCGCGAGCACCACGACGGAGCGCACCCCGGGGAGGATCTTCCCGATCTCCTCCGCGTTGCCGGAAAGGTCCCC
Source organism: Candidatus Deferrimicrobiaceae bacterium (assembly GCA_035256765.1). Classification (NCBI taxonomy): domain Bacteria; phylum Candidatus Deferrimicrobiota; class Candidatus Deferrimicrobia; order Candidatus Deferrimicrobiales; family Candidatus Deferrimicrobiaceae; species Candidatus Deferrimicrobiaceae bacterium. Next base: position 232 of record DATEXR010000052.1, read on the forward strand.
CGTCTTCGCCGCCCCGCAGAGCGGCGCCCCGTTCGTTCCCGCGATTTCCGCCAGACCGGAAATGGGAACCATTATTCACCTCCCTCGGAGAGATGGAGCAACCTATTCTACCCGTTATTCTTCCCCCGGAACACCGATCCCGAAGTCCCCTTATCGACTGCCTGGCGCGGCGAACCGGGGACCCAAGGCGATGGGGGGGGGTTCCGCGGAGACTGGGCGGGGACACTCCTCTCCCGCATCCCGGAGATGAATCAGGAGATGTCCCCGGCGAATGGAGTCGAGCGGAATGGCAGCGAGCGGTCGCAGGTCGCGAGCGTAGCGGAGAGGAATCCCCTGCGAGCCATGGTCCCCGGGAACCGACGCCGCCGCAGCCCGGCGCTCGACCGCGGCGCCGGATACGCTATAATTGGTCCCTCATCAATCCGACGGAAGGAGCGTGGACATGGAGGCGCGAGGGGAGCGGGAGGTCCGGGCCTGCCTGGAGGCACACGGCGTCCGCGGAGAGATCCGCACCTTCGAGGAGTCGACCCACAACGCGGAGCTCGCCGCGCGGGAACTCGGGGTCGAACTGGGCCAGATCGCCAATACGATCCTGCTGCTCGTCGATGGGGCGCCCGTGGTCGTAGTGATCTCCGGGGACCAGCGGATCGATTTCAAGAAGGTCAAGGCCCTTCGGAAAGGCAAGAAGGTCCGGCTGGCGGGCCCCGACGAGGTGGTCGCCCACACGGGGTTCGCCGTCGGCGCCGTCTCGCCGGTGGCGCTCCCCGAAGGGGTGCCGATCTACCTCGACTCCTCGCTCCTCCGCTATGAGACGATCTACCCCGCCGCCGGGGAGACGAACAACATGTTCGAGACGACCACCGGGGAGCTGCTCTCCCTGTCCGGAGCGGCCGAAGCCGACCTCGCCCGCTGAGCCTGCGCCCACGACCGGGCGCCCCGGAAAGACGGGGCGGATGGCGGAGATGCCGCAGGAGGGGGGTGGAGCGAGGTAAAGCGCAGCCGTGTGGGTGCACCGCACGGCGACCCACGAGCGGAACCCCCCTCCGAGGCAGCGGAGCCGATACCCGGGCGCCCTCGCGAGCGGGTGCAGGTCGCGAGCGTAACGGATCGCACTTCCCGCAAGCCAGGGTCCTTCCGCAGCGGTCCCCCCGGAGGAGGCGCCGCGAAGGATGGGGCTCAGCCCTCGACCTTGAGGATTCGGATCAGCCGCGAAAGGTAGGTCGGCTGAAGACCGAGCATCTCCGCCGCCTTTGTCTTGCTCCCCCTGGACTTGCGGATCGCCCGGAGGATGATCGCCCGCTTGTGGTCCCGGACCGACTCGTGGAACGTCTCCTCCTCGGGCGTCGCGACCTCCTCCCCGGCGTCCTCCAGGGCGATGCAGAGGTCGGGCGGGGTGATCTCCTCGCCCTCCGAGAGAGCCACCGCCCTCCCGATGGCGTTCTCCAGTTCGCGGACGTTCCCCGGCCAGGAATGCCGCTCCAGGATCTCCTCCGTCTCCGCCGAGAGTTTCCTCGCGGAGATCCCCATCTCCGCGCAGGCGCGGGAGAGAAAATGGTCCGCCAGCGGAAATATGTCCTCCCGCCGCGCCCGCAGGGGGGGGAGATGGACGGGGATGCCGTTGATCCGGTAGTAGAGGTCTTCCCGGAATCTTCCCCGCTCGGTTTCCTTCTTCAGGTCGCGGTTCGAGGCGCAGATGAAGCGGACGTCCGCGGTGAGCGTCTTCACCCCGCCCACCCGCTCGAACGCCCGGTCCTGCAGGACCCGAAGGAGTTTCGCCTGCATGGCGAGGGGGACGTCCCCGATCTCGTCCAGGAAGAAAGTCCCCCCGTCCGCCAGCTCGAACCGCCCCGGCTTCGAGAGGACGGCCCCGGTGAACGCCCCCTTTTCGTACCCGAACACTTCCGCCTCCCACAGGGGCGGCGGGATGGCGGCGCCGGTGATCTTGATGAACGGCCCTTCCCCCCGCCCGCTGATCCGGTGGATTGCCCGCGCGACAAGCTCTTTTCCCGTCCCCGTCTCCCCCGTGATCATCACGGAAAGCGGGGAGGCGGCCGCCTTCTCGATCACCTTACGGATCTCCCTCCATGCCGGGGAGCGCCCCACCATGCCGAACCATCCGCCTTCCCCGTCGCCGCCCGCTCCCTCCCGCGCGGCCACGACCGAGGTCCGGGCCGCGTTTCCCACGACGCGCAGCAGTTCCGCCTCGTCGAACGGCTTCGAGATGTAGTCGAACGCCCCGGACCGGATCGCCTCCACCGCATCGCCGATCGTCCCGTACGCCGTGATCAGGATGACCGGGACATCGGGATGCCGCTCCCGCGCGTGCCGGAAGAGGGCAAGTCCGTCCATCTTCGGCATCCGGATGTCCGTGATCAGGACATCGGGGCGGCGCCCGGAAAGCCACGCGGATGCGGCCTCCCCGTCCGCCGCCTCCGCCACGTCGTACCCCTCCCGGACCAGCATCGCCCGCAGCACGCGCCGCAGGTTCCGGTCGTCCTCCGCCACGAGAATCGTCGGTTTCAACCGCTCATCCCTCCGGCAGCTTTACCGTGAAGCGGCTTCCTTGCCCGCTCAGGGTCTCGAACGCGATCGACCCGCCGTTTTCCTCGACGATCCTTCGGCAGATCGCCAGCCCCATCCCCACGCCTCGCTCTCTCGTGGTGAAGAAGGGGCGGAAGAGATGCTTCCGGTCCGTTTCCCGGATTCCCGTGCCGGTGTCCTCGACGACGATCCGGCTCTCCCCTCCCTGGGAGGAAATCCGCACGGTGAGGTCCCCGCCGTCGGGCATCGCTTCGACCGCGTTCGTCAGCAGGTTGAACACCACCCGCTCGATCTCGGACGGGTCGGCGGTAACCGTCGGGGCCGGGTCGCCGACCTGGACGTGCCGGCGGATCCCGTTCATCCCGTTCGCCTTCTCCCGCGCGAGGCGCGCCACCGCGCGCTCCACGGGATCGTGCAATACGATCTTCTTGGGGGCGCGGCTCCCGGGCCGGGCGTACTCCAGAAACTCCGTAACGACGCCGTTCAAGCGGTCCGCCTCCTCGACGATGATGTCGAGGAATTCCCGGTCGCGGGGAGGCGCCTCCCGGGAGAGGAACTGGGCCGCCCCCTTGATCACGCCGGCGGGCGTGCGCACCTCGTGGGCCAGCCCCGCCGCGAGCTCGCCGACGGTGGCGAAGTGCTCCTTCTTCTGGATCCTCTGTTTCTGGCGGACATTCTCCACCGCCAGCCCGATCCCTTCCAGGAAGGGGATCAACAACTCCCGTTCCCGGAAGGACGGCGTCTTCTCCTTCCAGAGGAAGAGCGCCACCCCCACCATCGTTCCCCGGAGGAAGATGGGGAAGGAGGCGTTCCAGGAGTCGTCCCAGATGGCGACATCCGCCGCCCGCGACCCGCCGTGCTCCATGAACTTCAGCACGGGGAACCGGGTGGAGAACCGCCCGAGCGCGCGCAGGTATTCGTCGGGCCGGACCGGGAGGGACCCGATCCCCTCGTCGGTTCCGCCCTCCGGGCGGATCCAGAGGGAGGCGCGCGCGATGAACGGCACCTGCCCGAGGGCCTCCTCCACGATCTGCGCGATCTCGGCGAGCGACGTGGAATCGGGGATCCTCTTCGCGAAGTCGCCCAGGCCGGCCTGGATGGTCCGCGACTCCCGGACCAGGAGATCGGACGATATCCCCCCGAGCTTCCGCATCAGCACGGGGTAGAAGGTGAGCAGGAAAAACGAGATGAGGAAGGTCCCCGCCAGGGGAAACCAGAATTTCCGCCCGGACACGACCTCCAGACCTCCGAACACCACGGCGAAGGCGAACACCTGGATGACGAGGATGATCGCCCGCCCCACGATGTCCGGGAATTCGAAGAAGTGAAGATGGAGGATCCCCGTCGCCATGAAGTAGAAGAACAGAAGGATCGCGAACGAGCCGAGCGGCGGGAAGGGGATGCCCGTCCCCGGGAGGAAGTTGAGCGGCGCGACGAGACTGGCGATCCCCCCGCCGACGAGGAGGAACTGGAACTTCTTCCGGTCGATGGAGGACGGTTTCGCCCGGAATCCGTGGCGGACCACGATGTGGAGGGAAAGACCGAGGTAGGGGTAGACGTACAGGAGCGCCGCGACGTTCCACCAGGGGGAGAAAAAGAGGCGGTCGCTCACGATCGTGACCGCGAAGACCGCGCTGATCCACACCCCGGAAGCGAACGCGATCGGATACCACCTCGGGCGGGTTGGGACCGCCGAACCGCTGTACCGCAGCACGAAGGGGGGAATGAACAGGACCGCCGCGAGGCTTACCCGGTGCCAGAACGCGGAGTCGAGGGTCTTCCAGAGATACTCGGGGAAGCACCACAGGAAGATGAGGAAGGACAGGCTCGCGAACGCCCGCGCCTCCGCGTCGTCCTTCGCCCAAACGCGCAGATACCCCGCGATGGCAAGAGCCACCACCGCGGCCACCAGGCTCCCTTGCGCGTAATAATCCAATTTCCGTCTTCGCCTCCCGGAAGAAAAAGGGCTATTGCAGGCGTGTCCCTGAATAGCCCGAACCATCCTCCCGGCGGAAAAAACCCTTCGCTACTTGAGCCTCGCCTCGACCGACTTCCAGTCGATGTTCTTGAAGAATGCCGCGATGTAGTCGGCCCTCTTCAGACCGTAATCCGTCATGAAGGCGTGCTCGAAGACGTCCATCACGAGAACCGGGTTGGCCCCCGCCGGGTGCCCCACGTCGTGCTCGTTGACCCACTGGTTGAAAAGCCGGTTGCCGGCGGTGTCCTGGTACAGGACCACCCAGCCGATCCCGCGCATCGCGCCCACGGCCCGGAAATCGGCCTCCCACTTCTCGACGCTGCCGAACTCCGCGGCCAACGCCTTCCCGAGCTTGCCCCCCGCGGCGAGAGCCCCCTTGCCGCCCAGGTTTTCGAAGTAATATTCATGCAAGCGCATCCCGTTGAACTCCCAGCCCAGCCTCCTCTTCAGCTCCGCATACTCGGGGGTGCCGGTCTTTCCTTCCGCAAGCATCGCGGCCAGGGCGTCCAGAACCTTGTTCGTATTCGTGACATATCCCTGGTACAGGGTGAAATGATTTTTGAGAAGAGTCTCGCTGAATCCTTCCAGCCCGATGAGTTTCCCGTAATCCTTGGCAGCATACGGCATGGACGGCCTCCTTTTCCCTCGACAGCATGGGGTTTTCCGTGACGGGGATCCCGAAAACGGATCGTTCTTTATTTTGCCTCAACCGGGGAACTGGCGGGGATTTTTTTTCCAAAGGGAAAGCGTCCGCCGGGGGGATTCCTCCGGCGGACGCTGCATGACACGCGCACTCTGCTTCGACGTTTGCCGCCTGGGCGAAGCGTCCTGGCGTACCCTTCTATTTCGCGCGCTTCTTCCGCCCCGCGGCGAGCTTCTCGGCGAGCCCAAGTTTCTGGGCGATCTTCTTCTTGGCCTCCGAGTAGTTCTTCGCCACGAGGGGGGTTTTTGCGGGGACCTTGAATTTCTTCCGGTAATCCTTGGGGGTCAGGTTGTGACTGACCGAAAGGTGTTTTTTCAGCGTGGTAAACCCTTTCCCGCATTCCATACAAAAGACCTGTTCGGCCCCGAAAGCCGCATTCAGCGGTATCGCCGGCTTTACTTCCGTCAAAACGCCGGATGCTGCCTCCCCCTCGGCCCCGACAAGGACATTCAACTTCTGGAAGACGGCCTGAATCTCGTCCAGGAGATCATCCCTGCTCATTTCATTCACAGACGCGTGGGCCGAAACTATTTCCGTCGTCAACTCAACTAAAACTCTCTTGTCCATGGAAATTCCTCCAGATGGCGGGATATGGCTCTATCTTTCCCATAAAAAAACCCCTTGTCAACCTTATTTCCTGTGTTTCTAAATACGAAAAAGCCTGACAAGCAGGTGTAAGGGGCCCTGCAAAGGGAGATCCGACACCGAGGGAAGGGTAAAAAAAGAGGGAGATCGGATCGAAATCCGTGTCTACCTTTTCTTCCGGCGCCTCTCCGTCACCGTGGTCCCGCCGATCCCCCAGTTGTCGGTGTCGACCTCGTCGATGACGACCACGGTGGTCTCCGGGTTTTTTCCGAGGACGTCCACGAGCACCTGCGTCATGCGGCGGATCACCTCGGCCTTCTGCTCCGCCGTGGCACCCTCCCGCGTGATCTTGACGTTCACGTACGGCATCCGGTCCTCCTTCCCTGATCTGCCCAACTTCAGAGGAAAAGGAGCAGCTCCCCCGCCCCGCGACGCGTCGCCTCGACCCGGATGCGGCATACGGCCCCCGGGGCGAAGGCCAATCGCACGGGGTCGCCGTCGGAAAGGAAAAAGGAAGCGATCGCGGCGATCGAGGGGAGGTGCCCCACGCACAGGACGCGTCCCTCTTCGCCGCGGTCCTCAAGAAACGCGAGGAACGCCTCGGGGGTGGCGTTGGGGGCCAGGGCGGCGGTTTCCGCGATCTTGACGGCGGGATACCCCGCCGCCTCCGCCCAGATCGCGGCGGTCTGGATCGCCCGCTTCTTTCCGCTTGCCGCAACGAGATCGAAGGGCCCCGTCTTCCCCGCGAGGGATTCGACGATCGCCCGGATGGCGAGGGCCCCTTCCGGGGAGAGCGGGCGCGCAGGATCCTCCCGCTCCGGAACCGCTTCCCCATGTCGCACCAGCCACAGGTCCATCAGCGCAGATCGTACCCCGCCGCGAAGTACCGCCCGAACGCGGCGAGGACCAGCCCGTGGTGGACAGCCCCGTTCCGTAGCGCCGTGGCGGTCTCCTGCCGGGACAACAGGACGGTCTCGATCCACTCGCAGGGGTCGAACCTCGGAGCGCCTGCGCGGGAAGCGCCGGCGGCGAGAAACGTGTGGCACCGGTTGTTCTGGAGCGCCGGGTTGGGGGTCACGAACCCCAGATCCTCCCACCGCCCCGCGACGAAACCGGTCTCCTCCCTGAGCTCCCGCTCCGCCGCCACGCGCGGGGAGGAGTCCGACGGGTCGATCGCCCCTCCGGGGATCTCGAGGGTCACCTCGCGTATCCCGTGACGGAACTGCCGGATGAACACGAAGTTCCCTTCCTCCGTCACCGGAATGACGTTGATCCAGTCGAAGGTGCGGATAATGGTGAAATCGCCCGTCCTCCCGTTTTTCTCGAGGCGGTACCGGTCCCGGTCCACGGAGATCAGCCGGTCCGAATACTTCCGCTCGCTGTGCAACAAGGTCCACAGGGACTGCATGGTCGCCCATTCTACACCCGAAGACGCGGTTGTTCCATCGACCGTCCGGCCGGGGTAGAATACGCCCAAATCCCGCAAGGCGGGAGCGTGCATTTCCCGACGCATAAGTACTCCGTTTCATAAATACGGCAACGTATTCGTGCGTGCCTCCCGGGGCCCAGGCGCAGCGGGGGGTTCCTATGAGCGGGGGGACACTCCTGATGTTATCGTCGAGTGATAAAGGAGTGTCCCGCCGAAGGGCGGGAATTGCGTCGAGCGGAATCGGCAGCGAGCAGTCGCAGGTCGCGAGCGTTTTTGAACAGAGCCCCCTGGCCTCCAGAGGTCCGTTTCTGAAGAGGCCGTGCACCGAGAGGGTCGATGCGCCCCGCCCGGCGAGGCACCCGGCCGAGGCGTACCCGCCGCGGTACGGTGAGGGCGGGTAACGAAGCCGGCGGGGATGCAGCGACCCTCGAATGCCGGGATCTGAAGGAATGGATCTCTGGAGGCCGGCGAGCCCCGGGCATCGGGAGGAAAAACGCCTTAGGGCATCGCCCTGATACGATCCCGTATTTACGAGACGCAGCACTAAGTGCTGGGCTTCATAATTACGGCGACGTATTTGTTTTCGACACGGCACCGAGAGCGTCGATGCGCCGGTCCGGCAAGGCGCGCGACTGAGGCGTACTGTTAAGTACGGCGCAAGGAGCGCAACGCAGCCGGGGCGGATGCAGCGGCGCTCGAATGCAGGCGTAATTATGAAATGCAGCACTAAGCCTCCTGTTCGAAGAGGAAGAACCGATCACTCCCTGGAGCGGATTCGCAGCCCCTGCCCCCGTCCTCGTCGCCTGCGCCCTTTCGTTCGTTCTTTATCTGGGCGCCTACATGCGGCTTCCCCTGGTCCCCCTGTTCGCCAGCGACCTCGGGGCGACCACGGTACAGGTCGGGATGATCAACGCCGGTTTCATGGTCGCCGCGGCGCTCCTCTCCCTGCCGCTGGGCCTGGTCTCCGACCGGTTGGGCCGAAGGCGTCTCATCCTCGCCGGCATGGCGATCTCCGGGCTCACCTCGCTCCTCCTGCTCCTGGTCCAAACCCCCCTGCAGGTCGGCGCGATCTATCTCTTCTCCGGGATCGGACTTGCCTGCTTCTCCCCGTCCATGATGTCGTACGTCGGCGACGTATCTCCGCCCTTGTTTCTCGGAAGGGCATACGGCTGGTACACCTCCTCCCTCTATCTCGGGATGGCGGCCGGACCGGGACTGGGCGGCGTGATCGCGGCCGGCGGCTTCCGGGCGGCGTTTCTCGTCTCGGCGACCGTCATCGCCGCGGGGATCCTGGTAGGCGGCCCCCGCATGCCCGCCCCCCCCGCGGTCATCCGCCCCACGACCGCGAACCTCGCCGCGGATTTCCGGGAGATCGTCGGCAACCGGGCTGTCCTCGCCTGCTGGACAGCCACCTTCTTCTCCACCTACGCGTGGGGCTCGCTGTTCGCCTTCTTTCCCCTCTACGCGCGCGAAGCGGGAATCTCGGTCACCCACACCGGGCTCATCTTTACCTGCCAGGCCGCCGCCAACGCCGCCTTCCGCATTCCGATCGGCCACCTGACGGACCGGACGGGAAAGCGGGAGCGGTACATCGTCGCCGGGACCCTTCTCTTCGCGCTGTTCATCGCCCTCGTCGGGGCGTTCCGGAACGCCGTCTCCCTGTACCTCCTCTTCCTGGGGATCGGGGGAACCATGGCGGCGGCGTTCACGGTCATCGGCGCGGTCCTGTCCGAGTCGGTTCCCACCCGGGTCCGCGGGCTCGCCATGGGCGGCTACAACACGTGCATCTACGGGGGATTCGCGGTCTCGGCGGCGACCCTCGGCGCGGT
>DATEXR010000053.1 GCA_035256765.1 Candidatus Deferrimicrobiaceae bacterium
GCATTCGAGCGCCGCTGCATCCGCTCCCGCTTCGTTGCGCTTCTTCACCATACTCAACGGTATGCCTCAGTCGCGCGCCTTGCTGGCGCGGCGCATCGACGCTCTCGGTGCGTCAAGCTATTTACGAGACGGTACACTAGCGCACCGTCTCGCAAATCCCTTGGCATTCGAGCGCCTCTACCGGCGCGGGCGGGAATACTCGGCCCACGCATCCTCGGACTCCCACACGGCTACGCGGGCCAGCCGGACGGGCGGAGGGACGGCCCCCTCCATCTCCTCGAAGATATGACGGGCGATGTTCTCGGACGACGGGTTCCTCCCGTCGAAGGGAGGAACCTCGTTCAGGTATTTGTGGTCGAGGCGCGAAAGGATTTCCTTCAGGGCGGCCTTCATCGCCCGGAAATCGAGCGCCATCCCCCGGGAATCCAGCACCTCCGATTCCACGGTGACTTCCACCTGCCAATTGTGCCCGTGCAGCCTCTCGCAGTTTCCCTCGTATTCCAGGAGCCTGTGGGCCGCGGAAAACGAGGACCGGACCGTCAGGGCGTATTGTTCCCCGTTCATCGTTCCTCCAGAGGGGAGAGCAGGATACGGGATTTGGATGTCGCCCTGTCGAACCAGTTTCGGATCTCCCTCGCCGCCTTCTCCTCGAGGAGTTCCTTCCTCACCGTCCCTTCGGAAATTTCCGCGGGGCTTGTCCCCAACCGGGAGGCGCGGCGCTGGATCTCCTTTTGCACCTCTTCCTCGTTCACATCGACAAACACCGAGACGCGCTTGCGGAGGAAATCCCGGACAAGCAGCCTTCTCTCCACGTAGTCCCGGACCTGCCCCGGCAAAATCTCCCTCGCGCAGGAAGAGGGGCATCTTTCCAGGATGTCCCATGCACGGGCCGCGGCCTCCCGCAGGGCCGCGTTGTCGACCGCCCCCAACTCCAGTTTTTCCTGCTCCTGCATGACAAGCGTGTCCGCGATCAGCCGGTCCCGGGACGCGGAGAGAGAAAGTTCGACCGGCTCATTCCCCGGGAAAACCCCGCACTTCGCAAGGCACGCCTCCCGGATCACGTCGGACCGGAAGATGACCTCGCCGTTCACCGTCGCCGCCATGGCCTCGAAGATGCGATACCCCTCCGCCCCTTTCTCCTCCGCGCCGCCCGGGGGAAGGGGGATCGCGAAAACGATCCAACCGGCAAGGAGAACCGGAAGGAGCCGCCTCACGTTCCGATCTCGAAGGAAATGTCGAGCGCCGGGGAAGAATGCGTCAGGGCGCCGACCGAAATGGCGTGCACTCCGGCCCGGGCGTATTCCGTCACGTTTCCCAGATGGATCCCCCCGGACGCCTCGAGGAGAACCTTGCTTCCGTAGCGAAGGACCGCCTCGTGGACGGCATCCGGCGTCATGTTGTCGAGAAGGAGGGCGTCGGCGCCGGCCTCGACCGCCTCTTCCGCCTGTTCGAGGGTTTCCACCTCGACCTCCACCCGGGCGAGATGGTGCGCCTTTTTCCGGGCAACCGCAACGGCCACCGGGATCCCCCCCGCCGCGCGGATGGCATTCTCCTTGATGAGGATCCCGTCGGACAGGGAAAACCGGTGGTTCTCCCCGCCGCCGGTCCGGACCGCGTACTTTTCCAGGACGCGAAGCAACGGGGTGGTCTTCCGCGTATCCAGAATGCGGGTGCCGAATGCCGCTACCCGTTCGACGTACGCAGCCGTGGTCGAGGCGACGCCGGAGAGATGCTGGAGGAAATTCAGGGCGACCCGTTCCCCCCGGAGAAGCGAAGCCGCCGTACCCCGCGCCTCCCCGACCTTCTCCCCCCGGGACACCCGGGCCCCTTCCCGGACGAACGTGGCCGCGACCTGCGGATCGATCTGGCGGAACACCTCGGCCGCCACCATGCCGCCGCAGAACACGCCCTTCCCCCCGGCGAGGAACTCCCCGTGCGCCGCGCGGGCAAAGGAGGAGCCGAAGGGGTCGCCGAACGGCGCGTCCTCCCGGAGCGCGGACCGGACGATCTCCTCGTATTCGAGTACGGAAATCACGACAGGTATCGCGTCACCAGTTCGAGGTTCTTTCCGAGGCTCGCCAGCTTCTGCTCGAGGTCTTCCTTGCGGGTCCGGTGCGCGTCGACGATGTCCCCGGGGGCGTTCCCCACGAACTTCTCGTTCCCGAGCTTCGCGCTCACGACGGAGTGCTCCGCGTTGGCCTTCTCGATCTCCTTGCGGAGTCGAAGGGCTTCCTTGCGGAAATCGATGAGGCCCGCCAGGGGGAGGCACACCTCGATGTCGTTCACGACCGCCGTGGCATCCTCGACCGGGATGTATTCGGGCTCCTTGTACACCACCTTTCCCGCCCGCGCCAGCCGAAGGATGATCTCCTCGTGGTCGCGCAGGAACGCGAGATCCTCCGTCTGCCCCTTCAGGCGTACCTCGACCCTCTTCGCAGGAGGCACGTGCAGTTCGCTGCGGATGTTCCGCACGGCGCGGATGACCTCCATGAGGTGCCCCATGTCTTCCTCGACGTCGACATCGGCCCGGTCCGGATCGGCCGACGGGTATGCCTCCGCCAGGATGCTCCCCCGTTCCCCGGGAAGCGACTGCCAGATCTCCTCCGAGAGGAACGGCAGAAACGGGTGGGAAATCCGGAGGATCGTCTCGAACACGAATAGGAGGACGGCGCGCTGGTTTTCCCTCGTCTCCCCGGACGCTTCCGGGGACAGGGAAGGCTTGATCATCTCGAGGTACCAGTCGCAGAACTCGTGCCAGGTGAACTGATAGAACGCGGAGGTCGCCTCGTTGAATCGGTATTCGTCGATCCCTTTCCGGATCTCGTCGATCGCTCGCTGCAGGCGGGAAAGGATCCACCGGTCGACGACGGACAGACCCCCCGGAAGGGTTCTCGCCGTGCTTCCGTCGACGTGCATCCGCACGAACCGCCCTGCCTGGAATAGCTTGTTCATGAAGTTCCGGTATCCTTCCAGGCGTTCGTCGGACATCCGGATGTCCCTTCCCTGCGCGGCGAGGGCAAGGAGCGTGAACCGGAAGGCGTCCGTTCCGTAGCGCTCCATCAGGTCGAGCGGGTCGATGACGTTTCCCCGGGTCTTGCTCATCTTCTCGCCCTTCGCGTCCCGGACAAGCGCATGGATCACCACGTCGCGGAAGGGAGCCTTCCCCGTGAACTCGATCCCCATCATCATCATCCGCGCCACCCAGAAGAAGAGGATGTCGAAGCCCGTGACGAGCGCGGAGGTGGGGTAATACCGGGCGAGGTCCTCGGTCCGGTCCGGCCAGCCCAGCGTGGAGAACGGCCACAGCGCGGAGGAGAACCAGGTGTCCAGCACGTCCTCCTCCTGGCGGAGATTGCCCGTACCGCAGGCGGAGCACCGGTCCGGCGCTTCCGCCTCCACCATCGTCATGCCGCAGGCGAGGCAGTGCCAGGCGGGAATCCTGTGCCCCCACCAGATCTGCCGGGAGATGCACCAGTCCCGGATATTCTCCATCCAGTCGAAATAGGTCCGCTCCCAGGTCGAGGGGATGATCCGGGTCTCTCCGGAGCTCACGGCATGGATCGCGGGTTCCGCGAGCGGTTTCGTCTTCACGAACCACTGGATGGACTCGGTCGGCTCGACCACCGTCTTGCACCGGTAGCAGCGGCCGACATTATGGAGGTACGGCTCCTCCTTGACGATGAGGCCCTCCCTCCGAAGGCTCTCGAGGACCGCCTCCCGGCACTCGAACCGGTCCATCCCCGCGAACGCCCCGGCCTCCGCCGTCATCCTCCCCGAGTCGTCGATCACCCTCACGGTGGGGAGGCCATGACGCCTGCCCACCTCGAAGTCGTTCGGGTCGTGGGCCGGTGTGATTTTCACGGCGCCGGTCCCGAATCCGGGGTCCACCATCTCGTCGGCGATCAGGGGGATGGGGCGGTTCATGAGGGGCAGTCGGAGCGTCGCACCGGCCCTCCCGGCATATCGCTCATCCTTCGGGTTCACGGCGACCGCGGTGTCCCCCAGCATCGTTTCGGGGCGGGTCGTGGCCACCACCACGCTGCGGCGCCCCGAGAGCTCGGGGTACCGGAGGTAATACAGCCCTCCCTGGGTCGCCTCGTGGGCGACCTCGAGGTCGGAGAGCGCCGTGTGGCACCGGGGACACCAGTTGATGATGTAGCGGCCGCGGTAGACGAGTCCTTTCCGGTGGAGACGCACGAACGCCTCCCGCACCGCGCGGGAGAGCCCCTCGTCCATCGTGAACCGCTCCCGTCGCCAGTCGCAGGCCACGCCCAGCCGTTTGAGCTGGTTCAGGATGACCCCGCCGCTTTCCTCCTTCCACTTCCAGACCCGTTCCTCGAATTTCTCCCTCCCCAGCGTCTGCCGGTCGATCCCCTCGCTCGCGAGCAGCCGCTCGACCACATTCTGCGTGGCGATCCCGGCGTGGTCGGTCCCGGGCAGCCAGAGCACGTTCCTGCCCAGCATCCGGTGGTAGCGGATGAGAACGTCCTGCAGGGTGACGTTGAGCGCGTGCCCCATGTGGAGGGAGCCGGTGACGTTCGGGGGCGGGATGACGATGCAGTAAGGATCGCCCGGACGGGCGGGATCGGCGTGGAAGAGGCCGAGCTCCTCCCAGCGGGAATACCACTTCGCCTCGGCGATCGCCGGATCGTACGATTTCTCCTGTTCGCTGGCTGCCATGCGCGCTTGCCTTATCCAACCGACTGTAACGCGGAGCGGCCGCTTTCCCGCGCTACCTTCCCGTGCGAGGGGGGGGTCGCCTGCCTGCGGGGGGATTTCAGGAAGATTCCTTCCCGGCTTTCTCGCGGATCCTTGCGATCTCCTCCCGGATGAGCGCCTCCGTGGTAGCCGGGATCACCTCCCATGCCACGTTTTCCACGGATTCCCGGATCCTCTCGGTGAACTCCTTCGTCAGCTTCTCCGCCATTTCCCACATGATCTTCTCCACGATTTCGGCGGAGACCTGCCCGAAGATCTCCTGCGCCCGTTCGGCGAACAGCTGCCGGAGCTGCTCTTCCGTCGGCCGGGCTCCCGCGGGGGGAGAGGGGGGGGCAGACGGTCTTTCCGCCACGACGGCCGCGCTTTCCGGGAAGACGGCGGAAGGGGAAGGCGCCGACTCTTTCGGAGGAGGCGCCGAATGCGCCTTCTCCTCGTGCGGCTCGATCGTCTCGACGAAATCGACCTCCTCCAGTTCCTCGACCGTCTCGAGCGCAGAGGAGAGATCGAAAACGGCGGGGGGCGAGTCGTCGAACGCAGGCTCTTCGATATGCTCGACGGTCCGGGACCTCTCTTCCGGCACTTCCGGGGAAGGGGCGATCCGGTCCTGCTCTTCCTGCTTCGGGGACGGGGGTTTCGGGGCGGTTTCCTTTCTTTCCGGCTTCCCCTCGATATCCTCGAGCGACACGTCGAAATCCCCCAGCGACAAGGCGCCCCCGGCTCTCACGCCGGAAGAAGGCGCGGCCCCGCCACGGTCGTCCGCTTTGACCGACGGAGAGACGGACGCCGCTCCCGCCTCCTTTTCCGCTTCGCTCAGAATATCGCTGAAATCCCACGGTTCCTCCGCGGACGGGGTGAGCCGCTCCTTCTCCCCAGGCGCCGGAACGGCCTCCTTCGGTCTCCGGATCAGGGCCTCGACCTTGTCGATCAGCTCCTGGTACTCGAACGGCTTGAACAGGACGCCGTTCGCCCCGCAACTCTTGAACCTCCCCTCGTCGAAGGGGGAGAGCGTCCCGGCGAGGATGAGGACGGGACAGGAGACGCCCGCTGCGGGAGAGCGCAGCTCGGACGCGACGTGGAATCCGTCCTTTCCGGGGAGGGAGACATCGGCGACCACGAGGTCGGGGGAGAGCTCCCGCGCCATACGGACGGCGTCGATCCCGTTGTCCACCATGGTGAGGGAAATCCCCGACTGTTGGAATGTCACTTCGAAGACTTTCTGGATGGTGAGGCTGTCTTCAGCGAGCAGCAGCTTGGCGGATGTGGCCATGGCACCTCCAAATTGGCTTTATTCTAGAGAGATCCCCCATGTTTTTCAACTGTCCATTCCATCTCGCACGCGGCAAACCGAAACCGGCGAAGCAGCTCCCGACCCATATCCCGGCCAGCCCTTTTCCCCTTTCCCCGCTCTCCCCCCCCCACCTTTTTGCCGAAGACGAAAAAAAATCGTCCCGGGATTTCCCCCGACCCCCTTTCGCGAAGCCAGGTATACGCTGGTTTGCGAACGCTTGAAATGAAAAGATAAATAACAATAAAGCACAATAACATACATTAAAAATAATTTAAAATAGATTAACATTACCTTAAATATTAACAAAAATAATTTACTATTTCAAAATAATATTGACACATGCATGAAAACAAACAATAAATGTAAGATAAGTAACGCTGGAGGTGCCCGAAACGGACTTCGCATCCACACCAAAAGATACGTTTCGCCGGAATCTTCCGAATCCGGTCCCCTCCCTTTTTCCCCCGGGCCACGGAGAGGAAAACCGCCCCTCCTTGCGGGGAGCGGTCATTTCCGAAGAACATCCCTCAACAACCGTTACGGAAAGAAAGGACGGCCCGTCTCGGACGACATCGGGATCGGGGTTCCTTTCGGAGGAGGAGAACAACCTTTCCGACCCCGCAGAAGAGACCGCCGGAACCGTGGCCCTCTTCCCTGCGCAGAGGAGGTGAGAATGAGATTCTTTGCGAGACGGTTGGCGTCATGGCAGGAGAGAACCCGGAAGACCGTCGTCCCGGGAAGAATCGATGAAAACGGAATGCCCTCCCGGGAGCAGGATCATGAATTCCGCCGGTATGTCTACGAAACACTGGGGTATCGGATTCCCAGGAACGGGAGCGTCGAGGGAGGGGAGCTCTTTCTCCCCCCCGGCGGGGGGAAAGAGCTGCTGGGAGTGAGGTCCTGGGTGAAACGATGGACGGTTTGGCCGGGGGAAAACCGGAAGATATCCGGCCTGGGACTGATCAACGAATACGGGCGGCCCGCATGGGAGGACGCCTCCGGGGAGGCGGGGCATGAATACCGCCGGTACGTTTACGAGACGCTGCGTTTCTGCAAATGAGAGCAAGGGGAGATCGGAGGCTAAGTACTCCGTTTCACAAATACGGTTGCATTCGAGCGCCGCTGCATCCGCTCCCGCGGAGTACGCGCTCCTTGCGCCGTACTGCTGCGAGTACGTCTCAGTCGCGCGCCTTCGCCAAGGCGCGGCGCATCGACGCTCTCGGTGCGACACCGTATTTATGAAGCGGAGTACTAAGGATACCGGGCTTTCCCGGAAGGATCGGGAACCGGCGGCCGTCCAGGCATAAGGGGAAAACCGGATGAAGGTAATCAACGGGATGAAGGTGTACGAGATCGAGGACCTGGTGGAGCTTCTCGGGATGAGCCGAGTCTCCATCCAAAGGTATCTTCGGGAGGGAAGAATCAAGGGGATCAAATTCGGGAGAAAATGGCACGTTACGGAAAATAACCTGAAAGCCTTCTTCTCCGGGGAAACCACGCAAAAGGAAGCGAAGTAGAGGAGGGAAACCCTCTCCTCCACAGGTCGCGCGGCCCCGGCCGCATCAGAGAAACGGAGGCTGGTCGATCGTTCCGACAACCAGGAAATCGATCTCCCCCCGGTCGACATCCGCTTTTCGCAGCCTGACGCGGAGGCCTACCCCCGGAGAGAACCTCCTTCTCCTCACGACTCCCACCCACTCCCCGCGGTCCGCGGAAAAGCGGTACTCGTCGTCCCGAAGGGACGAGATGGGGACGAACCCCTCCACGAGGCACTCCTCCAGTTCGACGTAAAACCCGAAGCCCGTGAGGGAGGTGATGACGCCGGAAAACGTCTCCTCCGCCCGGGAGGATATGTAGAGGGCCTTCGCCCGCCGCTCGACGTCGCGCTCCGCGTCCATCGCGTCCCGCTCCCGGTGGCTCAGGTGCACCCCCATATCCTTCCCCGCGGCGGAGATCGTCCTGACATAGGGGGCGAAATCGCCGTCCCCGAGGGCCGCCTTGAGCACCCGATGAACGATGAGATCCGGGTAGCGGCGGATCGGGGAGGTGAAGTGGGTGTATCGGGTGAGGGCGAGCCCGAAGTGCCCCAACGACTCCGGGCCATACCGGGCCAGCATCAGACTGCGAAGCAGAAGCATGTTGATGAACCGTTCGTACTTCCCCCCGCGTGCTTCGGCCGCCCATGCCCGGAGACGCGAAGAGATGTCCCGGCGTTCCGTGGTCCGTGTTTTTTTCAGGAGTTTCGCGGCGGCCTCTTCGAACTCCTCCAGGCGGTCCTCGGCGGGCGGCTCGTGGATCCGGAAGAGGAACGGGAATCCCCGCGAGGAGAGGAACTCGGCCACCGCGGTGTTGGCAAGAAGCATGAACTCCTCGATCAGGCGGTGGGACTCCCAGCGGGGGGCGGCCCTCACCTCCGACGGGAGCCCGCCTCTGACGACGAGCTTCGCCTCGGGGAGGTCGAAATCGAGCGCTCCCCGGTCGGCGCGGGCCAGGGAGAGTCGCCCGGCGAACACCTCCATTCGACGGAGCATCTCCCCGATTTCCCCCGGCATCCTTCTCCCCTTCCTCCCTTCCTGCCGCTGCGTGAGAAAGGAGTGCACGTCGTCGTAGGTGAGCCGGGCCCTGCTGCGGATCAGGGACGGGGAGAACGAGGCCGTCCCCGGCCTTCCCTGCTCGTTTACGGGGATGTCCACGGTCATCGTCAGCCGGTTGACCCCCGGCTTCAGACTGCACACTCCCTCCGAAAGGGAAGGCGGGAGCATCGGGATGCAGCGGTCGGGAAAGTAAACGCTCGTTCCCCGGGCGTACGCGTCCCGGTCGATCTGCCCCCCCAACGGGACATAATGCGAAACGTCGGCGATGGCGACGAGAAGACGATTGCGCCCCCGTTCGCTCACCAGGCAGATCGCGTCGTCGAAGTCGCGGGCGTCCTCCCCGTCGATCGTGACGAACGGAAGAGCGCGCTGGTCGACGCGGGGAAGATTCCCGTACCTCTCCCCTTTTCCCCTTCCCCTTCCGACGCGGACCGTTGGCGGGATGCGGCCCGCTTCCTCGAGCGCCCCTTCGGAAAACCTCGCGGGAATTCTCCGCGACGATGTGACGGCGAGGGCGATCGTCTCCATGGTGTGGCTCTTGCCGAGGAGGCGGACGACCGTCGCGCGCCCTTCCTTCCCCCCTTCCGGGTACTCCGTGATCTCGGCCAGGACGAGCTCCCCCGGTTCCGGATCCGGACCGCGGGGAACCGCGACCGGAAGGGCAAAGTCCGCCTCCCGATCGCGGAAGCGGACGAACCGGCGGTCTCCGACGATGGCGGTTCGCCCCACGAATTCCCGGATGCCCCGCTCGACGACCCGGACGATCCGCCCATAGGGAGGGGCGCCTCCGCGACGTTTCTCCATACGGACGAGGACGCGGTCCTTGGGCAGGGCGTCGGAAAGGGCGTGTCCGGGAATGCGGATCGCCGGTTCCTGCGGGGAGTCCGGGACCACGATGGGCCTCCCCTCGCGCGTGAAACGGAGCCGTCCTTCCCGCTGCACTCCTTCCCGATCTCTCCCGTCTCCCTTGCCGTGCGCCCGGGACGGCTTCTCCGCCACCGGTTCCCGCCCGGAACGGCGACCGAATTCCCCGCCTTTCTTCCGGCCGCCGGTTTCCCCCAGGCTCTTCAGGGCCGCCCGGAACGCCCTTCGCTCTCCCTTCGCAACGCCCGCGGCCCGATACCAGTCGCGCACGGAATGCATGCGGTCGCGCAATGGGGCGGCGGATCGCCGGAGCCAGGTTTCCCAGAACGCCCTGTCCCTCATGCGGTTTCTTCCCGTCCTTCCTCCGTCGTTCCCCCGACGGGCATCTTCCCCCCGCCCCGGAATGCCCGGGAAGGCGCGGGGAGCCTCACTTTCCCGCTTGCCCGCGGAGCAGCCTCTGCTATAATCGTATTCCTTCTCTTCCGGCGTGCCGAAGTGGCGGAACTGGCAGACGCGCTAGATTCAGGGTCTAGTGCCCTTTGGGGCGTAGGGGTTCAACTCCCCTCTTCGGCACCAATAAAACCAAGGGATTGCGGCCTTTCGGCCCGCAGCCTTTTTTCTTTCCCCTCTTCGGATGTGCCACTTTTGTGCCACCTATTCTTTCCGTTCCACTCGGGGAGACGGGCAAGTGCCCTCTTCGTGTGTTCCTTGTCGAGGCGCGCGCAGCGTTTCATCCTCTTGATGTCTGAATGGCCCAATATCTCCATCACCGTGTAATCGTCGGCCCTTCCCCTCTTGAGCCATGAAGCCTCGGCCCGATGGCCCTTCGGATGCGCTTGCCGTTGAGGAAATAGGAAATGTACCAGGGTTCGCCTCGAAGGAAAGGCCGCATTGCCTACCTTTCTCCCCTGATCGTTTTCCCGATCGAGTGGGCTCGTCCGAGGTTTCCGCCGATTCCGTGATACGTTCCCATTTGTGGTACGTACAGGATCGGTTTCACTTTTTCAATGTCGGGGATACCCTCCATGCCGAGAATGGATTCATCACGGTCCTCGCTGAGCACGGATTCCTCCGCCTTGAAGTCCATAATTTCCCCGATGAACAGGGTATGCTCGCCGATCTCCACCGTCCGGATGAGCCGGCATTCCACGTTGAGGGGAAACTCCATGACGGTTGGGGCATCCACAAACTTGCTACGTACGGGAGTAAGCCCCGTTGCGGCGAACTTGTCGACATTCCTCCCGGAGGTGATGCCGATGTAATCCGTCTCTCTCGCGTGGGCTTCGGAGGGAACGTTGACCGTGAAGGCCTTATGCTTCACGATATTGCCGTAAGTATGGGTATTCTTCCGGAGAGAAACGGCCACACACGGGGGGGTGAAGGAGCAGATCCCGCCATAGGAGATGGTCATCATGTTGGGTTTTCCCTCATTGTCGTACGTCCCCACTACCCACACAGGGATGGGATACACGAGGACCTTCGCACCGAAGGATATTTTCATCCCCCCTCCTTATTGGTTGAGAGTCGGCGTGGTCATCGAGCAATCCCCACAAGGACAGCCGAACGAAATACCATGGACAGATTCAGACAACTTACCGTCGGTCTTTTGCTTGTATAACATCTCTGCATAGAAGTTGGGGATGGTATCTTCGGCTGACGATTGGATGACGATATTGGATGACGATAAATGATAAAGAACAAGAACGTTGCTGATGCCAAGCGACAGACCCTTTTCCCCTTCCCTCACACCCCCTTTCCGGGTTTGCGTTCTCGGGGATTGACGCCCATCGGTCATACCTCCCTATCGGAACGAACAACCCTTGAAAACTTGTAGGATCCATTAGAGGAAACGGAACACTTCGCACTCCGGCTTTTTTGAGGCAGGTAGAGAGCATCCTGCGCAGATTGTCATCCCGTAGTCGCTCCCTTAGCTTGGTAGGGTAGTACCACTACCCACTCGCCGCACCAATCAATAGATTCGACGGTGGGAAACGCGTGATCTCCCCAAGTGGGTCCGCGAACTTCGTATTGGGGAGGAAAACGTCTGCAAACTCCCTTGGGGAGTGTAACAATTTCACCGTACTCGTTTTTTCTCGTAAATTGTGAATATCTGCAATTTTTACAAGTTCTTTCCATCCCTCAGCCCTCCCTTTTTTTCCGTCTCCGCTCAAACCTCGGGAGTAGTTCTGAACGCGGAACAGGAGGCATCACAATCGGGGACTTTGCTTTCCTCCCTCCCTTCTCCACGTATTCCTCGATCCGCGCCCGAAGCCAGTCGGAGAAGTTTGCATCGTCCTCCGCAAGCTTCACGCGGAGCGCACGGTGCATCTCGTCCGGGATTAACGCGTTGATCCGCCTGACCATGATCTCCTCCTTTCTCGTAGTCTGCATATATGCATATATGTATCGCTTCATAGAAAGCGAGTCAAGGTGTTTCTTCCTGGGAACGGAAAATAATCAGGGGGGGGCCCGGGGAACGGGAGCGAGGAGAGCCACCCGTTTGTCGCCACCTGGACACTGCGTCGACTTGACCTGCCCCCCTTGGAATGTCCCCGGTGACCTTGGCCGATGTCCGGTTTCCCGAGGCCGGTCAGACGGCCGGCACGCGGATGGTGGTGAGACAGCCTCCCGAGGAACGATTCTCCACGGATAGCTCGCCGCCCATCCCGGAGACGATATGGCGGGCGACGGGCAATCCCATTCCCGAATGGAAAGAGGACGGCTTCGTGGTGAACCCCGCCTCGAAGATCCGGGGCATGATCGCGGGGGAGATTCCGGTCCCCTCATCGGCGACCGTGACATGCCAGGCCCCCTCGCGGGAAAAGACGTCCACCGCAAGCGTTCCCCCTTTCCCCGCCATCGCCTCCGTCCCGTTGAGGAGAACCGCAAGCAGCGCCAGCGCGAAATCCCTGCCGTCCCCTCGCATCCTGCACTCCGCATCTTTTTCGGGCATGACGAGAGTCACATTCCCCCGGCCCAGATCGTACCGCGAGAACACGGCGAGTTCCGAAAGGACGGAGGGGAGCGAAAACGGCTCGACGGCCGGCTCGTGGGGCCGTACGTAGTAGGAAAACTTCTTGATGATCGATGCGATCTTTTCCCCCGCCGACAGGATCTTTCCCGCGCCGTCGAGTGCATGCTTCTCCCCCCCCCCGGAGGCCTGGATAAGCTCCGCGAACCCGAGGACGACGCTCAAGTGATTGTCCACCTCGTGGGCCACCCCCGCCACCATCCGGCCGAACAGGGCAAGTCGATGCTGTTCGACGGCTTTTCTATCCATCCCTCTCCTTCGGCGACGGTGCTTTCGGGCGGACGTTCTTCGATATGACCACCTGATTCTTCCCCCCGCGTTTGGCGAGGTACAGGGCGTCGTCCGCCGCCTTGATCAAGGCTTCGAGATCGTCTCCGTGTTCGGGAAAGGACGCCACACCGATGCTCACCGTTACGTGCATCTCTTCCCACCCGGCTTTCTCCACGTGCTCCCGGATCCGCTCGGCTACAGCGGCCGCCCCGTCCGCCTCGATCCGGTTCCGGAGGCGCTCCGCGGCGACCACCCCCTGGGACGCAACCGCCTCGGGGAGGATGATCACGAATTCCTCCCCGCCGTACCGGCATGCGATGTCGACCTCGTAGGAAGGCTTTTCGTCGCTTCTCCGAATGTTGGCACGCAGAATCCGCGCGAGAGACCGCAGCAGGTCATCGCCGACGAGGTGGCCGTGCGAGTCGTTGAACTTCTTGAAGTCATCCACGTCCAGGAAAAGCAGGGAGAGCGTCCGTCCGTACCGTTTTGCGCGCTCGACCTCCGAGTTCAACCGGTAGAAGAAGTACCTCCGGTTGTACAGGTCGGTCAGAGCGTCCTTGACCACCATCTCCCTCAGCTTGGCCTCCCGTTCCCAAACCGTCTCCATCATGAACGCCCCGACGAAGGCCACGCAGAGGTTGGTGATCGAAACCCACCCCCATTTGATCACCTCATAGGAGTA
Source organism: Candidatus Deferrimicrobiaceae bacterium (assembly GCA_035256765.1). NCBI lineage: Bacteria > Candidatus Deferrimicrobiota > Candidatus Deferrimicrobia > Candidatus Deferrimicrobiales > Candidatus Deferrimicrobiaceae > Candidatus Deferrimicrobiaceae bacterium. Next base: position 13,449 of record DATEXR010000053.1, read on the forward strand.
GTTTTGCTGGAGGGATGGGTTTTCGAAGGGCATCGCCAGCGGCGGGATGACCCCGTAATGCTCGAAGGAGAGGAGCACCCCATATGCGATCGCTCCCCCCATCGCGACCGCGTAGATGTCCGACTTCTTGTCCATGATCAGCGCGCCCTCGAGCGTGAGGACCAGGTACATCGTCCAGAACCAGGAAACCGCACCGCCGCTGAAGTGCACAACCACCGTGATCAGGACCAGGTCGAAAAGAAGCTGGATCTGGTTCAGGGAACGGATCTGGCTGATCCAGCGGTAGGTGATTTGGAACAGGGCGTTGTAGGTCGCCACGAACAGGACCGCGATGAGAGGAAAGATCACGTGAACGGTGGTCAGGGGCTCGAGATCCGCGCTCTTGTCCCGGAAGAAGAACGAGGCGATCACCCCGTAGGTCGTCAGGGCCCCCAGAAGGATCCAGCGGGCGGTGATCACCAGGCCGACTCTCTTCCTGTGCTCGTGGAAAAGCTCCAGTTCCTCGGTCGTGGGGGCATCCCCGGAGAAAAACGTCATCTTCCTCCACCTCTCCCGGGGGGAAACACCCCGGTGCGGCAATGGCTCGCTCGGCATCTCATTCCCCCTATCGGATCGCAGGAACCGATTTTCCCCCTCTTCCGCTGCGATGGCAATCCCTCGCGGGAAATTCCCTCCCGCCACCCGCCTCCCGCGCGAACCGGCGGGCGGCCCGTCCCGTGGAGAGCCCCTCTCCTTCGGCCCCCGGGCAACCGCGCGCGGGGGGCTCCTCCCGGGACGTGATCACAGTTGTTCCCCCAGGATCCCCCCACGCCCGCGGCGTTTCGACTCGTACATCAGCCGGTCGGCGACGTTCAGGATGGTGCCCCGTTCCGTCGAATCCGGGAGACAGGCCGCGTATCCGATGCTGGCGGTAAAGGAAATCGTCGTCCCCTTCTCGGTGTCGAATCGAACCTGGGCGATCCCCGCCGCGATGCGCCCCGCGATGGCGGACGTCGCCGCGAGGTCCGTCTCGGGAAGGATCACGGCGAACTCGTCCCCCCCGTAGCGGGCAGCCACGTCGCTTTTCCGCAGATGCGCGCACAGAACGCCCGCCGTCATCATGAGGATGCGGTCCCCGACGAGATGGCCGTGCCTGTCGTTGATTTCCTTGAAGCCGTCGAGATCCAGCATGATCACCGAGAGGGTGCGACCGTGCCGCGCCGCCCTCTCCAGCTCGATCTGCAGTCTCGTTTGAAACGCCCCGTGGTTGTGCAGGAGGGTCAGGGAATCCTTGTCCGCGAGCGTTTTCGCGAAGTCGAAGAGTTCGGCGTTCTCCACCGCGATCGCGATGTAGGTGGCCAGCACCCGAATCGTCGCCAGCGAATCCCCGTGGAATGCGTTCGGTTCCGGATGGTTCACGTTCAGGATGCCGATCCCCTTGCCCTTCGACAGGAGGGGGACGGAGATGAAGGAGCGCACCTCCGGCTTTTCCCCGTTGTAGTAGCGGAAGTCCGGGGTGGAGCGCACGTCCGGGAGGTAGATCGCCTCCCCCGACTCGAACACCTTCCACGAAACCCCTTCTCCGCGGCCGATGGTGAACTCGGAAGGAACGGAGGAAGGCATCCCCGCGGAGGCCCGGCACACGAGATTCCCGGATTCCGGATGGTAGAGAAAAACGCAGAAGTCATTCAGCCCCAGCGCATTCATGACCCGTTCGGGGATGATGCGGAAGAGCTCCTCGATGTCCAACGTGCCGGCGATCGCCGTGGAGACCTCGTAAATGGACCGGAGATCCTGGATCTTGGCCTCGAGGTTCGACTGGGTCTCCTCCAGCTCGCGGCGAAGGAGTTCGAACTGCCGCAATTTCCGGTCGCGTTCCCGGATCTCCTCCCCGAGGGCGGCGAGTTCCCGCCCGACCCTGGCGCTCACGACGGCATGGAGGGGGGAAAAGAGCCCCTCTCCGGCGGGAAGGACCCCGCCTGCGCCCGAGGATACCTCCCTCGTCCACCGATCCGCGGGCCGGAAGACCGTTCGGTCAAGAAACAAGTACAGCAACCCTCCGAGGACGAATTCCCCGCCGGCGACGATCCCGGCGAGGGGACCGATCGAACAAAGACCTCCCGGAAGCCAGGCGATGCACAAGAGGGATGCCGCGACAACACCGATCCAGATGGCGAAGAAGGGAACTTTCCACCGAATCCCGTAACCCAGGGCAAGGTCCTTTCCCGGTGAAATCTCCGGCTATAAAAAAACGGTACACGATTTGCGCGTGATGAGAAAGAAAGAAAACGGCTACCATGTCCGGACGAATCCGGCGTCGAGGTGAACCCGTGACGGAAGAATTCGCCCGGGCGGACTGGATCGCCATCGTGATCGAGACGGTCGCCCTGATCCGGAACCCCGAACACCAGAGGCTCGGGGATCGAATCGCTAGGACCCGGGTCGTGCGCAAGGAGTCCGTCGCCGCCCTCGCCTGGGGCACCGGTCAGAACACGGCCCCGATCGTGAAGTGCCACTCCGAAGGGGATTCCCCCTCCCTCCTGTCCAGTTTCCATCCGTAGTCCAGGGCG
>DATEXR010000054.1 GCA_035256765.1 Candidatus Deferrimicrobiaceae bacterium
AGCGCCACGAGGGCGGTGGCCACCTGCCCCCCTCCCTGCCTCGAGAAACCGGTCATCCGGAGCTTCTCCCCCGGCACGGGGTAGCGCGGAACGCAGCACAGGTAATCGATCGCATTCAGCCCGATTCCGACGACGTCGAACATGGCAATCCATTCTATCCCGGGGAAGCGGCGCCTCCATCCGGCAATCTTCGCGAAACGGCGGGTAGGGAAGCGCTGTCTAATGAACAAGGACATCCGGGCGAATCAACCGCATTGCGCAAGGGAGATCACGCATGGGATCCACCGTCGGGAAAGGGATTGGGGGAATCACGATCGCCTTCCTTGCGGGAATGGCCCTGCTGGGGCTCAAGGGAGGAAAGAACATGACCGGGACACCGGCAACGGCATCGTCCGGCGCGGCGGTTCCACCCATCGACGCCTCCGCCCCCACCGTTACGGAGACGGCGACGGTCGCCCTGGGCTGATTCTGGGGACCCGACTCCCGGTTCGGGAGTCTTCCCGGAGTGGTCAGGACCCGCGTCGGTTACGCGGGGGGGACGACGAGGAACCCGACGTATCACAGCCTGGGCAACCACTCCGAATCGGTCGAAGTCGTCTACGACCCGTCCCGGATCTCCTACGAGAAGCTTCTGGAGATCTTCTGGGCGAGCCACGATCCCGCCTCGCGCCCGTGGAGCCGCCAGTACATGGCGGCGATCTTCTACCACGACGAAGGACAGAAACTCGTGGCGGAACGCACGAGGGACCGGGAAGCCCGCAGGATCGGGCGTGCCGTCCACACCGGGATGTTCCCCGCCTCCGTTTTCACCCCGGCAGAGGAGTACCACCAGAAATTCCAGCTCCGGCGTCACCCGGAGCTGATGAAGGGGCTATTGGCCGCATACCCCGACCCCAAGGACCTCGTCTCCTCCACCGCGGCGGCGCGGCTCAACGGGTACCTGGGGGGCCACGGGACCTACGCGGGGCTTACGGCCGAGATCGACGGATTCGGGCTTGCCCCGGAGGGAAGAAAAACGTTGCTGGCCATCGTCCGGGGGAACGACTCCCGGAACGGGCGGGGAATGGAAACCGGGGCCGCCTGTCCGAGGGACTGACCTCCCGGTCGTGGCGGGATCGGGATATATTGAAAACGTAGACGGGGACCATGGGAAGAGTACGGCAACGGCGCGGACCAACCCCATGTACAGGAGGTGCCCCATGGAACTTCGGCTAACGGGACCCGAAACAAAGTTGATGAAGGAAATCCTGCACGCGGACCTTTCGGACCTCCTCATGGAGATCGCGCGGACGGACAGCCGTGCGATGCGAGAGGGGCTGAAAAACAGGGAGGCGCTCCTCAGGGGGATTGTGGACCGTCTCGAAGTCCCGGTCGTCCAGGCGTCCTGAAAGGCTGCCCGGTCCGCCACGAGAAAGGCGCGAGGGGATAAACGAGGCCTTTTTCTGCGGGGCGCCTTCCCGGGAAGACGCCCCGCACATTCCGCAAGACCTCTTACCCGCGAATATTCGCCAGTCTTTCCTTTTGCCTGACCAGCATTTCCTCGCCCGCTTCGAGGGTGTCTTGAAGACCCCGCTTCGCGTCGTGCGCCATCTCCTTCCCCTTTTCGCGCAATTCCCCGGCACTCTGTTCCAGACCGTCGACCAGGCCGGACACGTCGTCGGAGAAATCGCGCGCCGCCCGTCTCACCCGGCGCCCCACCTTCCTGGCGGTCAGCGAGATTTCCCTGCGTGTTCTTTCCCCCGAATGCGGGGCGAACAGAAGGGCGATCCCCGCCCCGATCATCGCCCCTACGACCAGTGTGAGGATCCCCACGACCTTGCCATTGTTTCGCACCGACATGGTGTGCCTCCTTCCCCCGTCTTCCTGTTTCCCATGCGATGCTTTTCGGGGACGAAACGATGCCGTGGGCGGGGACACTCCTCAACGCTGGGGGGGACACTTCTCCACTGATGTCAAGTGGCCGCGGGTATCGCTCCGCAGCCTCGGAGGGGGGCTCCGCTCGTGGCTCGCCGTGCGGGGAACCTGCACGGCTGCGCTTAACCTCGCTGCGCCCCTCCTCCTTCGGCTTGCTGCGCCGGCAACCGGGGACCCTAGGCGATGCGGGGGGGTCGACGAGGCGGCCTGTGGAGCGAGGAGGGAATCGCGTCGAGCGGAACCGGCAGCGAGCGGGCGCAAGGTCGCGAGCATTTGAAAACGGAGACCCCCGGCTTCCAGAGGTCCGTTCCTGAAGAGACCGTGCACCGAGAGGGTCGATGCGCCGCTTCCGGCGAGGCGCCCGGCCGACGCGTACCCGCCGCGGTACGGTGAGGGCGGGCAACGAAGCCGGAGTGGATGCAGCGGCCCTCGAATGCCGGGATCTGAGGGAATGGATCTCTGGAGGCCGGCGAGCCAGGGACCCCGGGATCCGGCACTCGCCGCCGGGTGCACGACCACGGCACCCGCCGCAGGGGGGGAAGAGTTCTTAGAAGGAACGTCCCTGTTCTTAGGCCCTTCTGGTATGCTTCGGGGAAAACGGCGGTGACCGCCCCGAAGGAGGGCACAGGACCGGCATGGAAACTAGAAACCGTACGACCCTTTTCCGGGGTCTCGTGGTGGACGTGGAACAGATGGAGGTGAAGTTCGGCGACAAGGGGTGGCACCTCTACCAGGTGGTGAAACATCCCGGCGGGGTCGGCGTCCTGCCCCTGCACGAAGACGGA
>DATEXR010000055.1 GCA_035256765.1 Candidatus Deferrimicrobiaceae bacterium
GCGTTTTCCCCCATATAGGGGGCGACAGCGAAAGGGCGCCCTGCGTACAGTCCCATCACCACCGTTCCGAATGCGGCGGCCAGGATCGTGGCGACCGTGGAGGGCCCGCGGGGAATTCCGGCCGCCTCCAGGATGGCGGGGTTGACGATGATGATGTAGGCCATCGTCAGGAAGGTCGTGAGGCCGGCAAGGATCTCCTGACGGTAACCGGTCCCGTGATGTTCGAATCCGAAAAACCCTTTCATCTTCATTCCTCCTCGAATCTCTTTCTGTGGCCGGGACCATCCGTCCCGCGGGAACGCCCATCCCCCCTAGACACCCGCGCGGGAGTGACGCCCAGGCGTACTAATTATGCTATATTTGTCTCCACAACGATCACGCCGCAATCTTCCGGGGGTGCCGAAACGAGGGGGATGATGAATCGGCAACAATCCCGCAAGGCTCTGTTCGTTTTCGGAATCTCCGTCCTGATATCGGTCTTATTTTTTATTTTTGATCTGTACTCATCGTCCGACATCGCGGTGTGGCTTTTTTATCTGATTCCTCTGCTCGCCACCTCCTACGTCGCCCCGCGTTGGCTATCCTTTCTGCTTCTTGTGATCTGCACGCTGCTGATCGGTCTCGGTTTCATGGGGAGTTTTCAGCATGGCAGGTTGGACGTGTCGATCATCAACCGGATCATCACGATCACCGTGCTCTGGCTGACCATTGTCATTCTGCTGGAACGGAAACGCGTCGAAGACAACCTTCGGGAGAGCGAGGAGCGCTACCGGGACCTGGTGGAACTCTCCCCGGAAACGATCTACATCCAGCAGGACGGAAAGATCGTTTTCATCAACTCCGCGGGGGTGAAACTTCTCGGTGCAACCAACCAGGAGGATCTCGTGGGGAAACCGGTTGCGCACATCTTCCACCGGGACTTCCAGGGAACGGCAAGCGAACGGATCCACATGGAGAGGGAGGAGATCAAGGAAATTTCGACCATCCAGGAGAAGTACATCCGGCTCGACGGCACCCCCGTGGAAATGGAGGTGTCGGCCGTTTCGATCGATTACCTCGGCAAATCCGCCCTCCAGGTGTTCGCCCGCGACATCACCGGGCGGAAGCATCTGGAAGAGCAATTGCGCCAATCCCAGAAAATCGAAGCGGTGGGAAGGCTCGCGGGAGGGATCGCACATGATTTCAACAACTTGATGACGGTGATCACGGGCTACGTCGGACTGACGAAGAAGCGCCTTGCGAACCCCGAGCTCGTGTCCATGGGGCTCGATGAGATTGGGAAGGCAGGCGCTCGCGCCACCCAGTTGACGCATCAACTGATCGCGTTCGGCCGGAAGCAGATCCTGCAGCCCCAGATCCTGGATCTGAACCACATCGTTTCCAACATGGAGAAGATGCTGCGCCGCCTGATCGGCGAGCACATGGAACTCGTGACCATCCTCGATCACGAACTCGGAAGGGTGAAAGCGGATCCGGGGCAGATCGAACAGGTCATCGTCAATCTGGCATTGAACGCCCGGGACGCCATGCCGATGGGGGGTCGGCTCACCATCGAATCCTGGAACACCAACCTGAGCGAGTCCACGACACGGCGGCACGGAGATATCCTGCCCGGCCCCTACGTCAAACTCGTGTTCCAGGACAACGGCGTCGGGATGGACGAAGAGACCAAATCCCACATTTTCGAACCCTACTTCACGACCAAGGAAGTGGGGAAGGGAGTGGGGCTGGGCCTTTCGACGGTGTACGGAATCATCCGCCAGAGCGGGGGGGACATCTGGGTCGATAGCGAACCGCAAAAGGGGACCACGTTCACGATCTTGCTGCCCAGGACGGAGGAGAAGCCCTCCAGGGAATCCATAGAACTGGTTCTGGATGCCCCGACCGGCCGGGGGACGATCCTGGTGGTAGAGGACGAGGAGTCGGTGCGCAACCTGGTGAGGGAGACTTTGGAGAACGCGGGATACCGGGTCTTCGACGCCGCCAACGGGGAAGAGGCCCTCGAAATCATGTCCCGGAGCCGTGAACCCATTCACCTGTTGCTGACGGACGTGGTCATGCCGAAGAGAGGTGGACGGAGCTTGGCGGTCCGTGTCGCCTCGCTCTATCCGGAGACGAAGATTCTGTTTATGACCGGGTACGTGGGCCCCGAAGCCGATGGGAAATACCATCCTCTCGGGCGCAAGTCGTCCATTTTCAAACCGTTCACGCCGGACGAACTCGCGCGCAAGGTAAAGGACGTGCTGGATGGCTGACCGGGGGCAAGGCCGTTATTTGTTCTTCTTCTCTTCCAGTTTCTTTCGCAAGATCTCCCCCAGCGTGCCTAAGGGTCGAGGAGCTTCCTCGAGATATTGCCGGTAGTCATCCGTCCCGACCGGCTGCTCTGCCCCGGTCTCTTCGCCCGCCAAGGAAAGGGAGATCCTTCTCCTCTCCTTTTCCACCGAATCCACCTTCACCGCAAGTTCCTCTCCCTCCCGAACCGCTTCGCCGGGGTGGCGGATCCTTTTCCCTCCCCCCAGTTTCGAGATATGGAGCAGCCCGTCCACGCCCGGCTCCAGGGTGACGAACGCCCCGAAAGGGGCCAGCCTCGATACCTTTCCCGGGTGGGATGTCCCCAGCGGGTACCGTGCCTCGACGCTCTCCCAGGGATCGGGAAGCGCCTTCTTCAGGCTGAAGGTGAAACGTTCCCTTTCCCAATCCAGCGCGACGACCGTGACGCTCACCTCCTGCCCCATAGAAACGGCCTTCCGGATCTCCTCCGCCCGGTCCCATCCGATCTCGGACGCCGGCACCAGTCCCTCGATTCCGCCGACGTTCACGAATGCCCCGAATTCCCGGATCGAGGTGACCGTCCCCCCGACCGTCATCCCTTCCCGGAGCGTCTTCTTCAGAGACTCCTTCTCCGCCTTCCGCTTTTCCTCCAGAATTGCCCGGTGGGACAGGACGATGTCCCTCCCTTCCCCGTGGAACCGCGTGATCTTGAACAGGAGAGGGCCCCCGGCTTGCCCGCCCCGCTCCCCGGACCGCGGCATGCCCATCTGGGAGTACGGGCAGAATCCCCGGAATCCTCCCCCCAGCCGCACCTCGAATCCGCCCTTGATCTCCCTCTCCACGGTTCCTTCCACCGGGATTTCGCTTCGCCACGCGTCTTCCAGCTGCGCCCGTCCGACTGCGCCGCCTCCGATCTTCGTGGTGAATCGCAATTCGTTG
>DATEXR010000056.1 GCA_035256765.1 Candidatus Deferrimicrobiaceae bacterium
AGGTTTTTCGCCCGGTTTCTCTCCCACATCTCGCGGATGCTGACCGGCATCGAGATCCACCCGGGGGCCACCATCGGAGAGGGATTCTTCATCGACCACGGGATGGGGGTGGTGATCGGGGAGACCGCCGAGATCGGGAAGAACGTGACGATGTACCACGGGGTAACGCTCGGGGGGACCAGCTGGAAGAAGGGGAAGAGGCATCCCACGATCGAGGATAACGTGATCATCGGGGCCAACGCGGCGATCCTAGGGGCCATCCGGGTGGGAGAGAACTCCAAGATCGGCTCGGGCTCGGTCGTAAACAAGGAGGTCCCCTCCCATTCCACCGTCGTCGGAATCCCCGGCAGGGTCGTCTTCCGGGAGGGGGACGTCTACCAGGACCCCACGGGCGTCGCGGGAACGCCGGACCCGGAGGGAAAGGCCATCAAGTGCCTCACCGGGCAGGTGATGGCGCTCGAGCAGCGGATGGACGAGCTCACGAAGCGGCTCGAGGAAGGGGCGGAGGAGCTGCGCCGGGTCGGTTCGAACCCATGAAGATCACCACGAGGGGGCGGTACGCCGTCATGGCGCTTGTCAGCCTGGCGGGAGCGTCCCGCGGCAACCCGGTCTCGATCAAGGACATCTCCCGGCAGGAAGCGATCTCGGAGCTTTATCTCCAGCAGCTGTTCGCGCGCCTTCGCAGGCGCAACCTGGTGAAAAGCGTGAGGGGACCCGGCGGGGGGTTCATCCTCGCGCGCCACCCTGCCGAGATCACGATCGGGGAGATCATCCGCGCCGCCGAGGGGAAGAACGTGCGCGTCGGCTGCCGAAGCGCCGGGCGGAAGTGCGGGAGGATCGAACGGTGCAAGACGCAAAACATGTGGGACACCCTGGAACGCCGGATCGACGAATTCCTGGACTCCATCACGATCGAAAACCTCTTTCTCCACCAGGAGGAGGAGCGCCGGGAGGCGGGGGCGTGAGGAAAATCTATCTCGACCACAACGCGACGACGCCCGTCCATCCCGAGGTCCGAAAGGCGGTCGAACCGTACCTGTCGGAGCAGTTCGGGAACCCCTCGAGCATTCACTGGGCCGGGCGGGACGTTCGCAAGGGGGTGGAGGACGCCCGGCAGGAAATCGCCTCCTTTTTCGGGTGCCAGCCGCTGGAGGTCGTCTTCACGAGCTCCGGGACCGAGAGCGACAACCTCGCGATCAAGGGGGTGGCGTTCTGCAAGGGGAACGGGAGAAAGCACATCATCACCTCGCAGGTCGAGCACCCCGCGGTGATGAACGCATGCCGGTTCCTCGGGAGGCAGGGGTTCCGCGTGACCTACGTTCCGGTGAACCGGTATGGGATCGTCGAGCCGGATTCGGTCCGGGAGGCCCTGACCCCCGACACGATCCTCGTCACGGTCATGTACGCGAACAACGAGACTGGATCGATCATGCCGATTCCCGAGATCGGGGCGATCGCCCGGGAAGCGGGCGCGATCATGCACACCGACGCGGTACAGGCGGCGGGCAAGCTCCCGATCGACTTCGGGGCGCTCCCCGTGGACATGCTCACCTTCTCCGGACACAAGGTGAACGCCCTGAAGGGGGCGGGAGGCCTGATCATCCGCAAGGGGATCCAGATCGAGGCGGTGATTCACGGGGGGCACCAGGAGCGGGGCCGCCGCGGAGGCACCGAGAACGTCTTGGGGATCGTCGCGATGGGAAAATCCTTCGAGCTCCTGCGCGCGGGGATGGAGGAGGAGGTCGCCGTTATCCGCCGGCTTCGCGACAAGTTCGAGAACGGCCTCTTCGGGCGGATACCGGAGCTCGTCCTGAACGGGCACCCGACGGAGCGGCTCCCCAATACCCTCAATATCTCCTTCCGGTTCGTGGAGGGGGAGGCGATGCTTTTGAACCTGGACATGATGGGGATCGCCTGTTCCTCGGGTTCCGCCTGCACCTCGGGGTCGCTCGAGGCGTCCCCGATCCTCATGGCGATGGGCGCGGACCCGACGGATGCCCAGGGCGCTCTCCGGTTCAGCCTGGGAATGGGGAACACCGACGCGGACGTGGAGTACGCCATCGACGCCATCGAGACGGTTGTAAACAAGCTGCGGGCCATGTCGCCGATCTACCCGAGCAGGAAAGAGGCCAAGGCAAGATGAAGGGGAAGCGGATCCTGGCGGCGATGAGCGGGGGAGTCGATTCATCCGTCGCCGCCCTTCTGCTGCAACGGCAGGGGTGGGAGGTCATCGGCATATCGATGGACCTGTACGACTTTTCGCAGGTCACGAAGAACCGGGAAGGGACCTGCTGTTCGCTGGACGACCTCTACGACGCCCGAAGGGTGTGCGACACCCTCGGCATTCCCTACTATGTGCTGAACCTGCGAGAAGAGTTCCGGCGCGAGGTGATCGATCCGTTCGTGCGGGAATATTCCACCGGGAGGACGCCCAACCCGTGCATCCTGTGCAACGAGCACCTCAAGTTCCGGGCCCTGTTGCGCAAGGCGGACGAGCTCGGCGCGGAAGGGGTGGCGACGGGTCATTACGCGGTCATCCGGAGGGAGCCGTCGGGGAGATGCCGTCTGTTCGTTGCTCCCGACGAGTCCAAGGACCAGTCCTACTTCCTCTTCTCCCTGGATACGGAACGGCTCCGGCGGATCCACTTCCCCGTCGGGGAGATGCAGAAAAACGAGGTCCGCAGAATTGCCTTGGAGACCGGGCTTCCCGTGTTCGAGAAGCGGGAGAGCCAGGACATCTGCTTCGTCACCGACCACTCCTACGCCGAGTTCCTGAACCGGAGCGGAATCGAGGAGCGGGAGGGGCTCTTCCTCGACAGGTCCGGGAATGTCCTCGGCACCCATAAAGGCGTCCTGAAGTACACGGTGGGGCAGCGCAAGGGCCTGGGGATCGCGGCGAAGGAGCCGCTCTACGTCGTCGCCATCGACGCCGATAAAAACGAGGTCATCCTGGGCACGGAGAACGAAACGCTCTCGGCGGAAGCCTCCGTCGGTCGCTCCTCCTTCGTGGCCGGCGCCCCGCCGTCACGGGAGTTCCGCGCCAGTGCCAAGGTCCGGTTCCGCCACCCCGGTGCGGATGCGACCGTCCGCGTGGAGGGGGAACGCCTCCGGGTGGCTTTCGACTCTCCGCAGCGAAGCGTTACCCCGGGCCAGGCCCTCGTCCTGTACGACGGGACGGAGGTCCTCGGAGGCGGCTGGATCGAATGGGAAAGCGTTTCAAGGTTCTGACCGTCGGGTGCAAGGCGAACTTCGCCGACTCCGCCTCCCTCGTCCAAACGGCTGTCGCCGAGGGGTTTTCGATCGTCCCCGCCGACTCTCCCGCGGACGTCGTGATCATCAACAGCTGCACCGTCACCCACCGGGCGGACCGGGACAGCCGGTCGCTTGCGAGGAGGGCGCGCCGGGAAAACCCCGGGGCGGTCGTCATTCTCGCGGGGTGTTACGCGCAGGTCTCCCCCTCGGACCTACGGAAGGTCCCCGAGGCGGACTACTGGGTCGGGACGGGGGCCGGGAAGGGACCGGATGACGAGGAGGGCTCCCTCGAGGGAATCTTGCGGCAAATTTCGGGGAACGGCGGCGGGAAACCGGCCACGCTCTCCGAATACGCCGCCGATCTGCTTCTCGGGCACCGGCGGACGTTCCTGAAGATCCAGGACGGGTGCGATTTTTCCTGCGCGTATTGCGTGGTGCCCTTAGCCCGCGGGAAGAACCGGTCCGTCCGGGAGAAGGAAATCATCGGGAAAGCGGTCGCGGCGGAAGGAGATGGGGCGCGCGAGCTCGTCCTGACGGGGATTCACATCGGCCTGTACGGGGCCGACGCCGGGAGGAGGGATGCCTTGCCCGACCTGATCGCGCGCATTCTTCGGGAGACCTCGCGCGCTCGCATCCGTTTGAGCTCCGTCGAACCCGGGGAACTGACGGAGCGGCTCGTCGGGACGATCGCCGCGCATCCCCGGGTGTGCGCCCACCTGCACGTTCCGCTGCAGAGCGGGTGCGACCGGACGCTCGCGCGGATGCGGCGCCCCTACGATCGCGCCGGGTACCGGAAGGTCGTCTCCGGAGCGGCCGCGCAGATTCCGGGACTGTCTTTGGGGGCGGACGTCATCGCGGGATTCCCCGGGGAAACGCCGGCGGATTTCGAGGAGACGGTTCGATTTCTCCAGGCCTTGCCGGTGACCTACCTGCACGCGTTCCCCTATTCGCCCCGCCCCGGCACGGAGAGCGCCCGGTGGAAAGACGATGTCCCCTCCGCCGAGAAGAAAAGCAGGGTGTCCCGTCTTCTCCGGCTGGACCGGAGGATGCGCGAAGCGTTTTTGACCCGGCAGGTCGGAACGACGCTCGACGTCCTCGCGGAACGCGCGGGTCCCGGCAGGGAGGAATTGTCGGGGCATTCGGGAAACTACGCGGAAGTCCGTTTCCCGGGAGGGGCGGAGGAAATCGGGGAGATCCACCGCGTGTTCGCGGAATCCGTCCGCGAAGGAAAGATTGTGGGGACACGCGTCCGGGAAGCGCGCGGTCCGGGCGCCGCGAGGAAGGGATGAACACCCTCGAGAAAAAGATCGGGTACCGGTTCCGGGCGAAGGACCTGCTGGAGGAGGCGCTCCGGCACGCCTCCACGGCGGAAGCGGGAACGCGGAAATCGTACCAGCGCCTGGAGTATCTGGGGGACGCGGTCCTCAACCTGTGCATCGCGGAAGAGACGTACCGGACCTTCCCCGCCGCGGAGGAGGGGGCGCTCTCGAAGGCGCGCTCCGCGTTGATCAACAACCGGAACCTCGTCCGCGTCGGGGAGAGAATCGGCGTGCCCGACGCCTTGCGGATCGATCCCTCCGTCCGGGAAACGGGCGGGGGGGTGACCCGAAAGATGGTGGCCGACGCGGTGGAGGCGATCGCGGGGGCGATCTTTCTGGACGGCGGGTACGACGAGGCGAGAAGATTCGTCATCGCCCACTTCTGGGCGGGGAAAGAGGTGGGGGCCCTGGTCGCCGGATTCGATGCGAAAAGCCGGCTGCAGGAGTGGTGCCAGAAGCACCGCGCGCCCCTTCCGCGGTACCGTCTCCTCTCCGCGGAGGGGCCGCACCATTCCCAGACTTTCCGCGTTTCCGCGAGGCTTTGGGACGGCAGGGAAGAGAAGGGGAGCGGGAAGACGAAGAAGGAGGCGGAGATGGAGGCCGCCGAACGCCTCCTGTCGCTGCTGGAAGAGGAGGGAGAAAACCGTTGAGGGGACGAAATGCCGTGGAAGGGGCCGGGAGGGAACCGGAAGGGCAGGGAAGGAAGTCCGGCTTCGTGGCCCTCCTCGGGCGGCCGAACGTCGGCAAATCGACCCTGCTCAACCGCATCCTGGGAGCCCGGATCGCGATCGTCACCCCCAAGCCCCAGACCACCCGGGACAGGATCGCCGGAATCTACACCGAGCCCCGGGGCCAGATCATCTTTCTCGACAGCCCCGGCATCCACCTCCCGAAGAAGGCCTTGAACGCTTACATGGTCCGGACCGCGCAACGGATCGCGGAAGAGGCGGACGTCGTCGTGCACATCGTGGACGACCGCCCCTTCGGGGTGGGGGAAGAGGAAACGATTGTCCGCAAGATGATGGAACGAGTCGCCGTCCCGCGGGTGCTCGTCGTCAACAAGGCGGACAGGATGGGGGGGGCGGCGGCGGAAGAAAAACGGAAGGAACTGACGGAGAAAGGGGGGTACGCCCGGGGATTTGTCGCCTCGGCCACGAAGGGGCTCGGGGTGGGGGAGTTCGTCGACTATCTCTTCGGGATCCTGCCGGAGGGGCCCGCCTACTACCCGGAGGACGAGCTGACGGATCTCCCCATGCGCTTCATCGCCAAGGAGATCATCCGGGAAAAGCTCTTCGAGCACCTCTCCGAGGAGCTGCCGTACAGCGTCGCCGTCTCCATCGAGGAATACCGCGAAGACCCGGAAAAAAACCTGACCCGGATCCGGGCGGAAATCTGCGTGGAGCGGGAGTCGCAGAAAGGGATGGTGATCGGGCGCGGGGGAAAGATGTTGCGGACCATCGGAACCGCGGCGCGGCAGGTACTGGAGAAAGAGACCGGCGAGCGGGTATACTTGGATCTGTTCGTCAAGGTCGAAAAGGACTGGAGCCGGAAGGAAACGATGCTGCGGCGGCTTGGGTATGGGTAAGAACGTGTTCACGATCTCCCTCGTCGGGCGTCCCAACGTCGGGAAATCCACCCTCTTCAACCGGATCACGGGGAAGCGGCGGTCGATCACCTACGGAGAGCCCGGCGTGACCCGCGATCTGGTTTCTCTCGCCGCGGAGCACGACGGAAAGCACTTCCGTCTCGTCGATACGGGGGGGTATCTGTCCGGAGAACGAGGGGATATCCTCTTGAAGGTCCGCGGCCAGGTCCTTCGGGCCGTCTACGAGTCCGACGCGGTCATTTTCCTGGTGGACGCGCGCGACGGCGTCCTCCCACTCGACAAGGAGATCGCCGCGATGCTCCGGGAGAAGGAGAAGCGGTTCTTCCTTGCGGCGAACAAGGTGGACACCCGGGAAGGGCAGGAGATGGCCGCGCAGTTTCACGAACTGTCCGTCGGAACGGTGTACCCCATCTCGGCGGAACACGGGAAGGGCGTATCCGATCTTCTCGACGCGATCGTCCCGCTCATCCCCGACTTCGTTCCGGAGGACGACTCGGTCGAGGAGCCCGTGGCGCGGATCGCCGTTCTCGGCCGGCCGAACGTGGGGAAATCGACCCTCGTCAACACCCTCGTCGGGTACGACCGCGTGATCGCCTCGGAGATCCCGGGGACCACGCGGGACGCGGTGGACGTCCTGGTGACCTACGGGGGGAAAACGTACCAGTTCATCGACACCGCGGGGATCCGCGCGAAAAGGAAGACCGAGACCGTGCTCGAGAAGTTCTCCGTCCTCAAGAGTCTCGATTCCCTGAAGCGGTGCGACCTCGCGGTCCTGATGATCGACGGGCCGCAAGGGCTGACCCACCAGGACCAGCAGATCCTGAGATACATCCTGCTCGAGGAGCGGGCCGTCGTCGTGGCCGTGAACAAGGCCGACCTGTGGGCCGGGGAGGAAGAGCGCCGTCAGGAGATCCGGAAAATCGGGGAGGGTCTGGGATACGCATCCTTCGCGGGGGTCGTCCCGACGGTGTCGACTACGGGAAAGGGGATCCCCCTTCTCTTCAAGAAGATCGAGGAGGCCTACGGCAGTTTCCGCAACCGGATTTCCACCTCCTTGCTCAACCGCAAGGTGTCCACCCTCCTCTCCTCGCTACCCATCCCGACGCGTCGGGGGAGGAACCGGGCCTTCTACATCACCCAGGTCGGGGTCATGCCCCCCTCCTTCGCCGTGTTCGTCAAGGACCGGCAGGGGGTCCCGGAATCGTACACCCGGTATCTCCAGAACAACCTCAGGGACCGGTTCGGATTCCAGGGGTCGCCCATTCGGATCGTGTACCGCGAGCGATGAGCGCGCGCCTGTCGGGGTTCGGCAAAGCCGCGTGGGAAGGCGCAGGCGTTTTCTTCCGGAACCACGGGATGGTCTACAGCGCCTCCGTCGCCTTCAACCTGCTCCTGTCCTCCATTCCCATCCTGTTCCTGGTGTTCGCCGCCGCGTCGCTTTTCCTCGGGACCGGCGAACTTCCGTTCGCGCAACTGACGGAGATGCTGAAAGACACGTTTCCCTACGGCGCCCAGGTCCTGGTTCCGACCCTGATGGGGCTTTTCGCCTCCGGGGCGACGTTCGGAATTCTCGGGTTCGTCCTCCTGGTTTTGTCCTCCTTTTCCGCCACCGATGCGGTCCACACGTCGCTGTCGGTCATGCTGGAGATCCGGGAGAAGCAACGGTTCCGGACGCGGGCGGCATCCCACGTGGTCCTGGTGCTGGCCCTCACCATTCTCACGTTCTCCACGATTCTCGTTCCTCCCCTCTGGAAGGGGCTCATGGTTCTCTCCCGCGAGATGCCCATGGGGCTGGACTCGGCGTTTCATCTTCTCCTGACGGCGATCGCCGACGCGGTCCTCGCCGGGATCCTCTTTGCGGGGGGGGCGCTCAGCTACCGGTACCTCTCCCCGGTGCGCGTGCGGTGGAGGAATGCCCTCGCGGGAAGCTTCCTCTTTCTCGTCCTCCTTCATGCGGTCAAATGGGGGTTCACTTTTTATATCAAGAAATTCAGCAGGTTGAATGTAATTTACGGTTCCCTCTTTGGAGTCGTATGTTTTATAATTGTGGCATACCTCTTTGCAGCGGCATACCTGTTCTGCGCCAGCATCATCGGGGTACTGGAGCGGGAGGAGGGAGAGGCATCTTCTCCGGAAGGCAAGACGGGTGCAGGCCCGGATGAGACTCCTGGCGGCGATTGACGTCGGGACGAACACCGTGCGGATGCTCGTCACCGCGCATGAGGGCGGCGGACTGCGTCCCGTTCTCCGGCGGCGGCGGATCACCGCCCTGGGGAAATCCCTCCGGGAAAGCGGTTCGATCGGGGAGAGGGAGTTCCGGGATTCGATCGCAACCCTTCGGGAGTTCCGGAGGGAGATGGACGCCCTCGGAGTCGCACGGTACCGGGCGTGCGGCACGGCGGGCCTTCGCGAAGCATCCAACCGGGAGGAGTTCCTGGCCGCGGCGGCGAAGGCGGGGGTTTCGGTCGAGATCATTTCGGCGCGCGAAGAGGCCCGGCGCACATGGGAGGGGGCGGTCGGGAAAACCCGGAGCGGCGCTCTGGTCATGGACATCGGGGGGGGGAGCACGGAGTTCATCGCGGGGCCGAGGGGAACCGACTCGGTCAGTCTCCCGATCGGCGTCGTCGTCCTCCTCGGTTTCTTCCGGATGTCCGACCCCCCGCTTCCCGCGGAACTGCGGAATCTCGCCTGGTTTCTCACGGACCGGATCGGCGCGGGAACGCGGGGATGGCGGCGGCGCGGATTCCGGCGATTGGTGGGAACGGCGGGGACCTTCACGACGCTCGCCGCGCTCGAGATGAGGATGAAAACGTACCGCCCGGAGAGGATCGACGGATTCCGGATGGGGATCTCCCCCGTCCGGCGGTGGGCGACGCGTCTTTCCCGCCTGACGGAAGAGGAGAGGCTGCGTCTTCCGGGAATGGAAAAAGGGCGCGAGAGGACCATCATCCCGGGGATCATCCAGGCTCACGCGGCCATGGAGATATTCGGTCTTTCCGACCTTGACATAAGCGATTCGGGTCTCCTCGAGGGGATTCTTCGGGGGATCGCGAACGGAAAGGGAGAAGGGGGATGAACGGAAAAGGGATGGAAGAAGGGTTGACGTTCGACGACGTGATTCTGCTCCCCGCGGAGTCGAAGATCCTCCCGAAGGACGTGGAAGTTTCGGTTTCCCTCACGCCGGAGATCCGGCTGAACATCCCGCTGATCAGCGCCGCGATGGACACGGTCACCGGGGCGGACACCGCGATCGCGATGGCGCGGGAGGGGGGCTTGGGGGTCATCCACCGGAACAACACGGCGGAGGAACAGGCCCAGGAGGTGGACAAGGTCAAAAAGTCCGAAAGCGGGATGATCCTGGACCCCATCACGATGGACCCCCGTCAGAAAGTCGCCGAGGCCCTCGAGGTGATGGAGCGGTACCGGATTTCCGGGCTCCCGATCACGAAGGAAGGAAAACTCGTGGGGATCCTGACCAACCGCGACCTTCGGTTCGAGACGAATTTCGAGCAGCCGATCGAGAACGTGATGACCAAGGAGAGGCTGGTGACCGTTCCCGTGGGAACCACCCTCGAACAGGCGAAGGAGATCCTTCACAAGAACCGGATCGAGAAGCTGCTCGTGGTCGACAAGGAAAACAACCTCCGCGGGCTCATCACGATCAAGGACATCCTGAAGATCAAGAAATACCCCCTTGCCTCCAAGGATGAAAAGGGGAGACTGCGCGTCGGGGCGGCCGTCGGCGTCGGCCCGGGATGGGAGAAACGCGTCGATCTGCTCCTGAAGTCCGGCATGGACGTCCTCTGCGTCGACACGGCCCACGGCCATTCCCGCGACGTGATCGACGTCATCCGGGCGATCCGGAAAAATTTCCGGGACGTCCAGCTCATCGCCGGAAACGTGGCGACCGGCGAAGGAACGGAGGCGATCATCAAGGCGGGAGCCGACTGCGTGAAGGTGGGCGTGGGGCCGGGGTCGATCTGCACCACGCGGGTGATCGCCGGGGTAGGCGTTCCCCAGGTGTCCGCGATCATGATGTGCGCCGCTGCGGCTTCGAAAAAGAAGATCCCCCTCATTGCGGACGGGGGGATCAAGTACTCGGGGGACATCACCAAGGCCCTCGCGGCGGGGGCCTCCGCGACCATGATCGGATCCGTGTTCGCCGGGACGGACGAAAGTCCCGGGGAGACCGTCCTGTTCCAGGGCCGATCGTACAAGGTCTACCGGGGGATGGGGTCCCTCGAGGCGATGAAGAAGGGGAGCAAGGACCGCTATTTCCAGGCGCACGTCGAATCCGAGGCGAAACTCGTTCCGGAAGGGATCGAGGGGCGGGTCCCCTACCGGGGGCCGCTGTCCGTCATGATCTTCCAGCTCGTCGGGGGCCTGAAATCCGGAATGGGGTACGTAGGCGCCCGGAGCATCGAGGATCTGCGGAAGCGGG
Organism: Candidatus Deferrimicrobiaceae bacterium; assembly: GCA_035256765.1. Taxonomy (NCBI): domain Bacteria; phylum Candidatus Deferrimicrobiota; class Candidatus Deferrimicrobia; order Candidatus Deferrimicrobiales; family Candidatus Deferrimicrobiaceae; species Candidatus Deferrimicrobiaceae bacterium. The sequence goes on from DATEXR010000056.1 coordinate 10,619, forward strand.
CGACGTTTATGAAGGTCACGGCGGCGGGGCTCAAGGAGAGCCACGTCCACGACGTCATCATCACGAAGGAAGCCCCGAACTACCGGGTGGAGTAGAGCGTTGAACGAAAAGGTGCTGATCCTCGATTTCGGGTCGCAGTATACGATGCTCATCGCCCGGCGCATCCGGGAGCTGAAGGTGTACTGCGAAATCCACCCGTACAACGTGGGGACGGAGTTCGTCCGGGAGTTCCGGCCGAACGGCATCGTCCTCTCGGGCGGGCCGGCCAGCGTGTACGGGGAGGGGGCCCCGAGGATCCCGCGGGAGATTCTTGCGTTGGGGGTGCCCGTCCTGGGGATCTGCTACGGGATGCAGCTCATCGCCGACCTCCTGGGGGGGAAGGTGGCGAAAGCCGCCGACCGGGAATACGGGATCGCCAACATCCGGGGACAGTGGGGAGACCCCCTGTTCCTCGGGATCGAGGAGTTTCGGCACAACATGACGATCCAGGTCTGGATGAGCCACGGGGACCGGATCGTGGAGATGCCGAAAGGGTTCGCGGCGATCGGCGGCTCGGAGAACTCTCCCGTGGCCGCCATGACCGACGAGTCCCACAGCATTTACGGCGTCCAGTTCCACCCGGAAGTGGCCCACACCCCCAAGGGGAAGGAGATCCTGGCCAACTTCCTCTTCCGCGTCTGCGGCCTGTCCCCCCTGTGGACGATGCACTCCTTCATCGAGGCAAGCGTCGAGAAGATCCGCCGGCTGGTGGGGAAGGAGAATATCGTCCTGGGGCTTTCCGGCGGGGTCGATTCCTCCGTCGCGGCGGTGCTTCTCCACCGTGCCCTCGGGGACCAGCTGACGTGCATCTTCGTGAACAACGGGCTGCTCCGCAAGGGCGAGGGGGACGAAGTCCTGCACACCTTCCGGGAGGGGATCGGGATCCACCTCGAGTACGTCGACGCGTCGGAACGGTTCCTCAAGGCCCTCCGCGGAATCTCCGATCCGGAGGAGAAGCGAAAGGTGATCGGGGAGACGTTCATCCGGGTGTTCGAGGAGGCGGCGGGGAAGATCCCCGGCGTCGGGTTCCTGGGGCAGGGTACCCTGTACCCCGACGTGATCGAAAGCGTCTCCTTCAAGGGGCCGTCCGCCACGATCAAGTCCCACCACAACGTCGGCGGCCTCCCCGATACGATGCATCTGAAGCTCGTGGAGCCGCTTCGCGAACTCTTCAAGGACGAGGTGCGGGAACTCGGCCGCGAGCTGCTGGTCCCGGATCCCATTCTCGACCGGCAGCCGTTCCCCGGGCCCGGCCTGGCCGTGAGGATCATCGGGCCGGTTACCGAGGAACGGATCCGCATCCTGCAGGAGGCGGACGCCATCGTGCAGGAGGAGGTGAGGAACGCCGGCCTCTACGAATCGATCTGGCAGTCCTTCGCCGTTCTCCTCCCGGTCAAGACGGTGGGCGTCATGGGCGACGAGCGGACGTACGAGAACGTGGCGGCGATCCGCGCGGTGCACAGCCAGGACGGGATGACCGCCGACTGGGTTCGCCTCCCGTACGACCTTCTCCAGCGGATCTCGACCCGCATCATCAACGAGGTCCAGGGGATCAACCGCGTCGTGTACGACATCTCCTCCAAGCCGCCCAGCACCATCGAATGGGAGTAGGACCGGCCGGCATGACCCTGGTGCAACGTCTCGTAAATACCTGGACATTCGGGTCCGTCCCCGCGCACAGGGCGCAGCGGGGGGTTTCTCGACGCGGCCTGTGGAGCAAGGCAGAAATTGCGTCGAGCGGAACCGGCAGCGAGCGGGCGCAAGGTCGCGAGCGTAGCGGAGAGAAAGCCCCCCGCGAGCCCGTGCGCGGAATGGCCGCCTGTCCCGGGCGATCTTGGCGGCAAATCGGTGCGTCAAGCCATTTGCGAGACGCTGCACGAGCGGCCGCATCCGGAGGGGCATGGTGAGCGAGTTCGTCCACCTGCATCTGCATTCCCAGTACAGTCTTCTCGACGGGGCGATCAAGATCGAGGACCTCGTGCGCAAGGTGGCCCGGATGGGGATGCCCGCCGTAGCGCTCACCGACCACGGGGGGATGATCGGGGCGGTCGATTTCTACGAGAAGGCGAACCGGGCGGGGATCAAGCCGATCCTCGGGGCCGAGATCTATATGACCCCCGGTTCCCGCCACGACCGCAAGGCGACGCCGGGCGAGGAACGGTCGCATCACCTGATCCTGCTGGCGGAATCGGACGAAGGATACAAGAACCTCATCCGGCTCGTGTCCCGGGCCCATGTCGAGGGGTTCTACTACAAGCCCCGCGTCGACAAGGAGATCCTTCGGGAACACGCGAAGGGGATCATCGCCACCTCCGCATGCCTGCAGGGGGAGATCCCGGTCCTTCTCGCCCGCGAGGGGAAAAAGCGGGCGGCGGCAGCCCTCGAGGAGTACAAGGATATTTTCCCGGACGGGCGCTTCTTTCTGGAGATCCAGGACAACGGGTTGACCGAGCAGAACCGGATGAACCCCGGGATCATCGAGCTCGCCCGGAAGACGGAAACGCCGCTCGTGGCGACGAACGACTGCCATTACCTCGAGCGCAAGGACGCCCGGGTGCACGACATCCTGCTCTGCCTGCAGACGGGGAAGGTGATCGGGGCCGCGGACCGGATGCGGTTCGAGACCGACCAGTTCTATGTGAAGGCGCCCGAGGAGTTCGAGCGCGCGTTCGGCCACATCGCCCCGGACGCATTGAAGAACACCCTCGCCATCGCCGAGCGCTGCCTCGTGACGCTCGATCTCGGCCACAACAAGATCCCGGAGTTCCCAGTCCCCGAAGGGATGACCTCCGAACAGTACCTGAGGAAGCTTTCCGCCGAGGGGCTGATTCGCCGCTTCCAGGAAAAGAAGAGGCGGGCGGAGAGGATCGGCCCGGAGGAAGAGGCGTACCGGAAGCGGCTGGAGTACGAGATGACCGTCATCGAAAACACCGGCTTCTCCGGCTACTTCCTGATCGTCTGGGACTTCATCCGGTTCGCCAAGGAACAGGGGATCCCGGTGGGGCCGGGGCGGGGAAGCGCGGCGGGGAGCCTCGTCGCGTATGCTTTGCGGATCACCGAGGTCGACCCCCTGTCCTATGGCCTGCTCTTCGAGCGGTTCCTCAACCCGGAGCGGATCAGCCTTCCCGACATCGATTGCGACTTCTGCAAGGACCGCCGGGACGAGGTCATCCGGTACGTGGAGGATCGGTACGGAAAGGAGAACGTCGCCCAGATCATCACGTTCGGGACGATGAAGGCCCGGGCCGCGGTGCGCGACGTCGGCAGGGTGCTCGAGATGCCCTACGCCGAGGTCGACCAGATCGCGAAGCTCATCCCCGCGGATCTCGGGATGACGATCGACAGGGCGATCGCCGTCGAGCCGAGGCTCGCGGAGATGATCGGGGGAAACCCGAAAGTGGCCGATCTCTTCGAGTACGCGAAAGGGATCGAGGGGCTGTCCCGCCACGCCTCGACCCATGCCGCGGGGGTCGTCATCGCGAACCGGCCGATCACCGAGTACGTCCCCCTGTACCGGAACCCGAACGGCGACATCACGACGCAGTTTTCGATGCAGGACATCGAGAAGGTCGGGCTGGTCAAGTTCGACTTCCTCGGACTGCGCACGCTCACGGCGATCCACAACACGCGGAGGCTGATCCTCGAACAGCGCGGGGAGGAAGTGGACCTGGACATGCTTTCCCTCTCCGATCCGGAGACGTACGCGATGCTCTCCCGCGGGGACACCGCCGGCGTGTTCCAGTGCGAAAGCCAGGGGTTCACGGACCTGCTTCTTCGCCTGAAGCCGGACCGGTTCACGCACCTCATCGACGCGGTCGCCCTCCACAGGCCGGGTCCCCTCCAGAGCGGGATGGTGGACGACTTCATCGCGCGGCGGCACGGGCAGAAGACGATCGAGTATTCGCTGCCGCAGCTCGAGGAGATCCTCCGGGACACCTACGGCGTGATCGTCTACCAGGAGCAGGTCATGCAGATCGCGGTCACGCTCGCCGGGTTCTCCATGGGGGAGGCGGACGTCCTTCGCAAGGCCATGGGGAAGAAGGACGCGGCGCTCATGGAAAAGCAGAAGATCCGGTTCCTCGAAGGGGCGCAGCGGTTGGGGATCTCCGGGAAAAAGGCCGCGGCCATCTTCGACCTCATGGCGCAGTTCGGCGAATACGGCTTCAACAAGTCCCACAGCACGGCGTACGCGCTTCTGGCCTACCAGACCGCCTACCTCAAGACGCACTATCCCGTCGAGTTCTTCTGCGCCCTGATGACCTCCGAGTCGGGAGACACCGCCAAGATCATCCGGTACATGACGTATTGCCGGGAGAGAAGCATCCCGGTCCTCCCTCCGGACGTCAACGAGTCCCGCTTCGCCTTTCACCCCTCGGGGAAGGCGATCCGGTTCGGGCTCTCGGCGATCAAGGGGGTGGGGGCGTCCGCCATCGACGCCATCCGGGAGGCGAAGGGGGAGGAGCCGTTCGCCACGCCGGAGGACTTTCTGTCCCGCGTGGACATTCGCAAGGTCAACAAGCGGGCGGTCGAGAGCCTGGTCAAGGCAGGGGCCCTCGACTCCCTCGAATCCGACCGGGGGGGATTGTTCGAAAGGTTGCCGGTCCTCTTGGAGGCCGCCCAGGAATCGGCGCGGAGGAAGGGCTCCGGCCAGTTTCCCCTGTTCGGGGAGAAAATCGCGCCTCCCCCCGCGGCCGGACCGGACCCGAAGCCTTCCCCTTCCACCTGGAGCAGGCGGGAGAGGCTTATGCACGAACGGGAGGCTATCGGGGTCTACATCACCGGCCACCCGCTGGACGATTACACCGGAGAGATGGAGCTCTTCGCGAACGCCACCTCGTCGCGCGTGCCCGCTCTGGCGTCGGGATCCGAGGTGAGGATCGGGGGGGTCATCGCCTCGATCCGCCAGAAGACGACCCGGCAGGGGAAGAAGATGGCGTATCTCCAGTTCGAGGACCTGGAAGGGGTGCTCGAGGTGGTCGTCTTCCCGGAAACGTTCCAGCAAAGCCAGGATGCCCTCTCCTGCGAGGGGCCGGTTTTTCTCGTCGGGCGCGTGGAGAAGGGGGAAAAGTCCGCGAAGATCATCGCGACGGAGATCTTCCGGATGGAAAACATCCGGGAGCGTCTGGCCCGATCGGTCCACTTCCAGATCTTCACCGACCGGATGGCGCCTTCCGATATCGTCGATCTGCGGAAGATGCTGGAGCGCAATCCCGGGGAGAAGAAGGCGTTCCTGCACCTCGTGCGCGAAGGGGAGTACGAGACGATCCTCGCCCTGCCGGACAAGCTGGCAGTTACCCCGTCGCTCACGCTGGCCCGCGATCTGCGGATACGGTTCGGTTACGACGTGTTGCGACTCCATTGACCCGGCGCGCGGAATCCAGGTCCTCCGAACGGGCCCTGCTCGTGTGGGCTTACCGGAAAAGACGCCCCGCGCCGGGAATTTTGCCCCCCCCCGACCCGCTCGAGGAATTGAAAAGCCTCGTCATGGCGGCGGGAGGGATCGTGGCGGGGACCCATGCCCAGGCCCTTTCCTCGGAAAACCCCGCAACCCTGATCGGATCGGGAACGGTGGAGAAGCTGAAAGAGACGGTCGGGGAAAAAGAGGTGAACCTCGTCGTTTTCCAGAACCGGCTGCGGCCCAATCAGCAGGCCGCTCTCGAGAAGGAACTGGGTGTGAAGGTGCTCGACCGACGGGAGGTCATCCTGGACATCTTCGCCCGGAGGGCGCGCAGCCGGGAGGGGAAGCTCCAGGTCGAGCTCGCCCAGCTCTCGTTCCGGATGGGGCGGCTGATCGGGGGCAGGAGGGATCTGTCCCGGCTCGGAGGCGGCATCGGGACGCGCGGTCCGGGGGAGAAGAAGCTCGAGGAGGACCGTCGCCGGATCCGCACCCATATCCGCCAGATCGAGCGGGAACTTTTAACGGTGCGGCGGACGAGGGCGCTTCATTACCGCAGGCGGCGGGAGGTGGGGTTTCCCGTGGTGGCGCTCGTGGGATACACGAACGCCGGAAAATCCACCCTGTTCAACCGGATCACCGGCTCCGACGTCTTCGTGGCGGACCAGCTGTTCGCGACGCTCGATCCCACCGCTCGCCGGTTTTCGCTTCCCGGCGGCGGGCCGGCGATCCTGGTGGACACCGTGGGCTTCATCCACGACCTTCCGGACGAGCTCCGCGAGGCGTTCCTCGCGACGCTGGAGGGAATCGGGGAAGCGGACCTGCTCGTTCACGTCGTCGACGGGAGCACCGGAATGATGGAGGAGAACCTCTCGTCCGTCGAGGGGATCCTCTCGGATCTCGGGTTTTCCGGGAAACCGACCCTTCTCGCCGTCAACAAGTCCGACCTGACGGGAGAGGAGGGGCGCTGCCCGACGGAATCGATTCGCATATCGGCGGTCACGGGATCGGGGATACCTTCGCTGCTCAAGGAAGTGGAAGGAGGGTTATGGCTTCACCGTTCGGCCGGGAACGGTTCGACCAGGCGCGGCTGATCAACATCGCCAACGGCCTCACCGCCACCCGCGTCCTTCTCGTGCCGCTGTTCGCCTACCTGCTGATTTCCGGCAGGTTTCGGCCCGCACTTCTGGTGTTCGTCGTCTGCGGAACGAGCGACATGCTGGACGGGCTGCTGGCGCGGTGGCTCCACCAGCGGACGGTCGTCGGGTTCTACCTCGACCCGATCGCCGACAAGCTGCTGATGGCGACGTCGTTCGTGGTCCTTGCCATCGTGAAGGTCGTTCCCGACTGGCTCGCCATCCTGGTCATCAGCCGCGACATCTTCATCCTGATCGGAAGCCTGCTGATTCTTCTGCTGCTCGGCTCCGGGGAAATCGCGGCCACGGGAATCAGCAAAGGGAACACCGCCATGCAAATCCTGACCGTCATTTATTTCCTGGCCGTCCGGGCATTCCCCGGGGTCTGGGCTCTCGTCCCCGCGGGATCCGAGCTCCTCGTGACAGAGGCCGTCGTCGTCCTGTGCGCCGTCTCGACCTCCGTTTCCGGAATTCACTACCTGGTGATCGGGATCCGGAAGCTCTCCCGTGCCTGAGTTGGGCGGGGACACTCCTCAACATACAACTCGATATAGGAATGTCCCCCCTTGGAGTGTCCCCGGTGACTGGTGGCACGCCGTTTCGTGGGCGCTATGGCCGGCTTCGCCTCCGGGGTCCCCGCTCGCGATCCGCCTCGCCGCATCCGCCCGGACCTCCCGTCCGGGCATGGCGGTCCGCCTCGCCCGCCTGTCGCCCGCATAAAGGCGGGCTTTTCCTCCTGTTCGTCGGCGGCGGGCTCGGAGCTCGAACCTTCAGTACACATTTCACCGGAAGGGTTCTCGCTCCCCGGCTGCGTCCAGCGAACGTGCCATGCGGCCCTCTCCCAGTCTTTCGACATTCCGGCGTGGTTCGCCAAGCTGCTTCCTCGCTGAAACGCGGGGCCTCCGCCGGTTCCGCCTCGTCTCCTCGCTCGGGGGATCCCCTGCGTCGTGCGCCGCGACGATGCGCCCCTTAGCGGGGCCGACGACGACGGGGGACCCGAGGCGCAGCGGGGGGTTCCTCGAAGCGGCCTATGGAGCGAGGAGGAAATTGCGTCGAGCGGAATGGCAGCGAGCGGGTGCTAGGTCGCGAGCGTAGCTGAGAGGAAGCCCCCCGCAAGCCAGGGTCCCCGGTTGCAGACAACTACCCCCGCAGGAGTCCCCGCCCGCGATATGCGATAATGTTCTGCATCCATGAAGCGTAGTACCGGAAATACGATCGAACGCACCGCGGGCCCGAACCGTCCGGACGGCGCGGGGGTCCGGGTGGAATCCGTGGCCAAGGGATCCGCCGCGGAACGGGCCGGAATCACTGCCGGGGACCGGATCCTCTCCGTCGGGGGGGAGCCCGTCTTCGATCTCCTCGACCTGCACTTCCTTTCGAGCCGCAGGCGGTTCCTCCTCCGTTGGGAGACGAACCCGGGGGTAAAGAGGGAGAGAGTCATCCGCACCGGGGGGGAGCCCCTGGGGGTTTTTCCGGAACCGGTCCGGGTCCGGCGGTGCCGGAACCGCTGCATCTTCTGCTTCGTCCACCAGCTGCCCAAGGGGATGCGAAGGAGCCTCTACATCAAGGACGAGGACGTCCGGCTTTCCTTCCTGCACGGGCAATACGTGACCTTCTCCGACGTTTCCGAGGAGGAGATCCGGAAGATCCTTCGGTATCGCCTTTCCCCAATCTACGTCTCCATCCACACGACCGCCCCTGCTCTCCGTAAGCGGATGCTCGGCAATCCTCACGCGGCCGACGTGATGGAGGTCCTGTCGCGACTCGTCTCGGCCGGCATCGTTCTCCACGGCCAGATCGTCGTATGCCCGGGGATCAACGACGGGGAGGAGCTTTCCCGTTCGCTCGTCGAGCTCTCCGGTCTTCGGCCCGGGCTTCTGTCCGTCGCCGTGGTGCCGGTCGGACTTACCTCCCACCGGGCGGGACTTCCCCCCTTGCGGGCGGTCACCCGCGACGAGGCGAGGGAGACGCTTTCCCTCCTTGCCCGGTTGGGCCGTCGCCTCGGCAGACGGGAGGGCGAGCCCTTCGCCGTCGCGGCGGACGAGTATTACCTCCTGGCGGGGGAGAAGATCCCCGAGCGCCGCGCGTACGGTTCGTTCCCGCAGATCGGCAACGGGGTGGGGTTGCTGCGGCAATTTATGGACGAGTCGAGCGCGCTCTTCCGGAGAAAGAGGTGGAAGAGGGCGGATGCGGGGGGCACGGTGGTAAGCGGCCTCTCCCCGCGTGCCTACGTATCCGATTTTCTGAATAATTTTTCCCGAAAGGTTGGGGCTTCGTTTGTTCCGCTTCCCGTTCCCAACCGTCTCATGGGGGAAAGCGTCACGGTCACGGGGCTCCTTTCGGGGGGGGATATCCTGGCAGCCCTCTCGGGGAGAAAGGTTTCGCGGATCTACATCCCCTCCGTCTGTCTCCGGGACGCGGGGGACCTCTTTCTGGACAATCGGTCTCCGGAGGAGATCGCCCGGGAGACGGGGGCCGCGGTGCACCTCTTCGACGCTACGCCTTCGGGGTTCTATGAAACGGTCTGCAACGTTACTAGGTCTATATTTTCATTGACATTTTGAGGGGTGTTCGCCGACAATAATAGGCTCTATGGTCGTGAAGGGCGATTAGCTCAGATGGTTAGAGTACCTGCTTGACATGCAGGGGGTCACTGGTTCAAGTCCAGTATCGCCCACCATTTTTTCCCTGTCCGGTGGAACCCTGACTGGCCCTCGCGCCGGGGTACCGGTGTGCGGGGAAATTTTTGCTTTTTTTAGGAAACGCAAACCATGACGCTTCGGGAACTTGCCAGGCAACAGGGAAAGTCGAAGGTGGCGATCGCCGCCCGTGTCGACGGATCGCTCCGGGACCTCGCCGCAGAGGTTCCTGCGGAGAGGAACATCGAGTGGGTGACGCCGGAGGACCAGGACGGAATCGAGATCATGAGGCACAGCACGGCCCACGTGATGGCGGCGGCGGTCAAGGATCTTTTTCCCAGGGCGAAAATCACCATCGGTCCCGCGATAGAGAACGGGTTCTATTACGATTTCGACGTGGAAAGGCCGTTCACCCCGGAGGACCTCGAGCGGATCGAGGAGAAGATGGGGGAGATCGTTCGGGCCGACCATCCGTTCGTGCGCGAAGAGCTGCCCAGAGAGGAGGCCCTGGCCAGGCTCGCCGGGGAGCCGTACAAGGAGGAGCTTTTGGCCGATATCCCGGACCCCGTCGTTTCCCTCTACCGGATGGGGAACTTCCTCGATCTGTGCCGGGGGCCGCACCTCCCGAGCAGCGGCAGGGTGGGCGTCTACAAGCTCATGAACACGGCGGGGGCCTACTGGCGTGGGGATTCCCGGAACCGGATGCTCACGCGCATCTACGGCTGCGCTTTCGCAAGGAAAAAGGAGCTCGACGAGCATCTTCGCCTGCTGGAGGAGGTCAAGAAACGGGATCACCGGAGGCTCGGAAAGGAGCTCGACCTGTTCAGCGTGAACGAGGAGATCGGGCCGGGGCTGATCCTCTGGCACCCGAAGGGGGCGGTCGTCCGCCGTATCATGGAGGATTTCTGGCGGGAGGAGCACGCGAAGGCCGGGTACGACCTCGTCTTTTCCCCCCACATCGCGAGAATCGACCTGTGGAGGGTGAGCGGCCACCTCGACTTCTACCGGCAGAGCATGTTCTCCGCCATCGGGGTGGAGGGGCAGGATTACCAGCTGAAGCCGATGAACTGTCCGTTCCACATCCAGATCTACAAGTCGCGGATGCGCTCCTACCGCGATCTGCCCGTCCGGTACGCCGAGCTGGGAACGGTGTACCGGTACGAACCGTCCGGCACGCTGCACGGGCTGCTGCGGGTACGGGGGTTCACCCAGGACGACGCGCACCTCTTTCTGCGCCCCGACCAGCTGGACGAGGAGATCTTCTCCCTTCTCGACTTCACCCTGTTCGTGCTGCGCCGGTTCGGGTTCGACCGGTACGAGATCTATCTTTCGACCCGGCCGGAAAAGTACGCCGGGACGCCGGAGAACTGGGAGAAAGCGGAAGCGGCGCTCAAGCGCTCCCTGGACCGCAAGGGACTCTCCTACGAGGTGGACCCCGGGGAAGGGGTTTTCTACGGCCCGAAAATCGACATCAAGATCAAGGATGTCCTCGGTCGTTCCTGGCAGTGCTCGACGATCCAGGTCGATTTCAACAACCCGGATCGTTTCGACGTGACGTACGTCGGCGACGACGGGGCGGAGCACCGCACGATCATGATCCACCGCGCGCTCATGGGATCCCTGGAGCGCTTTTTCGGGGTCCTCATCGAACAGTACGCGGGCGCGTTCCCGGTCTGGCTGGCGCCGGTACAGGCCGACGTCCTCCCCGTCACGGATAGCCATGTCGAGTACGCCCGGGAGGTGGTCGCCGCGCTCCGCGCCGCAGGGTACCGGGCCGAGGGGGATTTCCGCAACGAGAAGCTCGGCTACAAGATCCGCGAATCCCAATTGAAGAAGGTACCGTTCGCTCTCGTGATCGGCGACCGGGAAGTGACGGGCCGCCAGGTGTCTCCGCGCAGGCGGGGAGGGGAGCAACTCCCCCCGATGTCCGTCGAGGAGTTCCTCGGGACGCTGCGGAGAGAAGACGAAAACCCGCAACCGTAAAGGAGGGAGCCATTACCAAGGAATCGAGAATCAACGAACAGATCCGCGTTCCCCGCGTGCGCCTCGTAGGAGTCGACGGCGAGCAGCTCGGAATCGTTCCCACCGAGGACGCGATGCAGAGGGCGAGAACCCTCGACCTCGATCTCGTCGAGGTGGCGCCGAACGCGGATCCGCCCGTATGCCGGGTCATGGATTATGGCAAGTTCAAGTACATGCAGAGCAAGCGGGAGCAGGAGGCCCGCAAGAAGCAGACCGTCATCCAGGTCAAGGAGATCAAGGTCAGGCCCAAGACCGACGAGCACGACCTGAACGTGAAGATCCGGCATATTCGGAGGTTCCTCGAGGAAGGGGACAAGGTGAAGGTGACGGTGCGTTTCCGGGGCCGCGAGATGTCCTACGCGTCGCAAAGCGGGTTCGAGATGCTGAAGCATATCGTGGCGGAGGTCGCCGACATCGCCAAGATCGAAAGCGCTCCGAAGATGGAGGGGAGGACGATGATGACGATCGTCGCCCCGAACGCGCAGAAACGGAAGGCCGAGAAACCCGAAAAGTCCGAAAAGCCTGCAAAGGCCCGGGGGAAAGCCCCCCGGGGGCCAGAGAAGAAGGAACCGCCCCCGGCGGAAAAACAGGAGGAACGGTAATGCCGAAAATGAAGAGCAACCGCGGCGCGTCGAAACGATTCTCCGCCACGGGAAGAGGCGGTATCCGGCGGGCCAAGACGGGAAAGAGCCACATCCTGACCGGGAAAACGAGAAAGCGGAAACGGAACCTCAAGAAACCCGCGCTGGTGCACCCGACCAACGAAAAATCGATTCGGCGCCTGCTGCCGTACCTCTAGGCCGCGGGAAAGAAGGGGAACGTCATGCCACGCGTGAAAAGAGCGGTACATTCGCACAAGAAACGAAGAAAGGTCCTGAAGGCCGCGAAGGGGTTCCGGGGAGGCCACGGGCGGCTGCTCCGTTCCGCCAAGGAGGCCGTCGCCCGCGCCCTGCAGTACGCCTACCGCGATCGACGCGCGAAGAAGCGGGAGTTCCGGGCGCTCTGGATCACCCGGGTGAACGCCGCCGCGCGCGAGAACGGGCTTTCGTACAGCCAGTTCATCTTCGGGCTGAAGAAAGCCGGTGTCGAGGTCGACCGGAAGGTCCTCGCGGATCTGGCCGTCCACGACGCGGAAGGATTCCGCGCCCTTGCCGATTCCGCCAAGGCGGTTCTCGGCTAGTGTACCGTTTCGTAAATAGCTTGACGCACCGAGAGCGTCAATGCGCCGCGCCAGCAAGGCGCGCGACTGAGGCATACCGTTGAGTATGGTGAAGAAGCGCAACGAAGCTGGAGCGGATGCAGTGGCGCTCGAATGCCAAGGTATTTGCGAGACGGTGCACTAGGGTGCACTAGGAAAGAGGGGGATCTCCTTGCCCGATACGATCGAGCGGATCGCGCTCCTCGTCGAGGAAGGCCTGCGGGCGATCTCCTCCGCGAAGACGGAGAGCGACCTCCTCGACGCCAAGGGTCGATCGTTCGGGAAGAAGGGAGCCATATCCGAATTCCTGAAGGGCGTGGCCTCCCTTCCCATGGAGGAGCGCAGGAAGGTCGGCGCTTCCGCGAACGAGGCGAGGGCGAAGCTCGAGGAGGCCTTTTCCCGGCGGCTCGAGGAGATCCGCGAGAAGGAGAGAAGGGCGCGCGAGGGGTTCGAGCGGGTGGACGTGACCCTTCCCGGTCGCGCTCCCGCCGTCGGGCACCGCCACCCCGTCTCCCGAACTATGGCGGAGATCATCTCCATCTTCCAGCGCCTCGGGTTCTCCGTCCACGGAGGTCCCGAGATCGAGAAGGACTACTACAACTTCGAGGCGCTCAACATCCCGAAGGATCACCCGGCGAGGGACATGCAGGACACTTTCTACATCGACTGGCCGGGCGGCGATCTCGTGCTGCGGACGCACACGTCCCCGATCCAGGTACGGACGATGGAGTCGATGCGCCCGCCCGTGCGCGTGATCGCCCCGGGAGCGGTGTACCGCTGCGATTCCGACGTGACCCACAGCCCGATGTTCCACCAGGTCGAGGGGTTCTCGGTCGACCGGGGCATCACGATGGCGGATCTCAAGGGGCTGCTGACCGAGTTCTGCCGGATGATGTTCGGCGAGAACAAGCCGCTTCGCTTCCGCCCGAGCTTCTTCCCGTTCACCGAGCCGTCGGCGGAAGTCGACATCCGCTGCGTCATCTGCGGCGGCTCCGGTTGCCGGGTATGCAAGGACTCCGGATGGCTCGAAATCCTCGGCTGCGGAATGATCGACCCGGCCGTTTACGAATTCGTCGGATACGATCCGGAGGAATACCCGGGATTCGCCTTCGGGATGGGCGTGGAGCGCATCGCCATGCTGCGGCACGGGATCAGCGACATCCGCCTCTTTTTCGAGAACGACCTCCGATTTCTTTCGCAGTTCTAGCGCCGGCCGGTTGCGAGGACCATCGTGAAAGTACTCCATTCCTGGGTCCAAGAGTTCGTGAGAACGCGCCTCTCCCCCCGGGAGATCCAGGACGCCCTCACGATGGCCGGCGTGGAGGTTTCCGCCTGCCAATACCTCGGGGAGGGGATGGAGGACGTGGTGACGGGGAAGATCCTCGACCTGGGTCCCCACCCGAACGCGGACAAGCTTTCCCTCTGCCGCGTCACCGATGGCACGGCGGAATACCCCATCGTCTGCGGCGCGAGGAACATGAAAGCGGGGGACGTGGTGGCCCTGGCGCGGGTCGGCGCGAAGCTTCCCAACGGCGTGCAGATCGGGAAGGCGAAGATCCGCGGGCAGGTCTCGGAAGGGATGCTCTGCTCGGAGCAGGAACTGGGGATGGCGGAAGAATCCCCCGGGATCATGATCCTTCCCCCCGAAACGCAGGTGGGCGCTCCGCTCGCGCCCGCGATCGGGATGGACGACTGGCTCCTCACCGTCGAGATCACCCCCAACCGGGGGGATTGCCTGAGCGTGCAAGGTGTCGCCCGGGAGATCGCCGCGATCACCGGGGAGAAGGTCTTCCTCCCCGAGACGATATTCGCGCAGACCGGACCGCCCATCGGCGAGATCTCCTCCGTGACGGTGACGGACACGGACCTGTGCCCGCGCTATTCCGCCCGCGTCATCACGGACGTCGCGATCGCCCCCTCGCCTCCCCTCATCCAGCGCCGCCTTGCCCTGTGCGGCATCCGCCCGATCAACAACATCGTGGACATCACCAACTATCTCCTCCTCGAACTTGGCCAGCCGATGCACGCGTTCGATCTGGACCGTCTCGCCGGGAACCGCATCGACGTCCGGAAATCCGGGGTCGTCCGCCGGTTCACGACGCTGGACGGCACGACCCGGGAGATCCTGCCCGAAATGCTGCTCATCTGGGACGGGGAGGGACCCGTGGCGGTGGCCGGCGTGATGGGGGGGGAGAACACCGAGGTCCTCCCGACGACAAGAAGGGTACTGTTCGAAAGCGCCCATTTCGCGCCGTCCTCCATCCGGTCCACGGGGAGGCGCCTGGGGTTGTCCACCGAGTCTTCCTACCGGTTCGAGCGGGGAGTGGACCCTTCCGGCACGATGTACGCCGCCGACCGGGCCGTCGCGCTGCTGGCCGGTTCCTTCGGTTTCACGACAGCCGCAGGGACGTTCGACATCGGGGGAGACAGGGAGTACGGCAGGAGGGTGTCGTTCCGTCCCGCCCGGATGGAACGGATCGTCGGGCGGCCCTATTCCGACCGGGAATGCCTGGATGTCCTGGCGCGTCTCGGATTTGCCGCCACGAAGAAGCAGGAAGGGTTGTGGGAGATCACCGTCCCCGCGCACCGGTTCGACATCGAACGGGAGATCGATCTTGTCGAGGAGGTCGCGCGACTTTCCGGCTACGACACGATCCCGGCCACCTACCCGGAATCGGGGGCGCCCGAGTTTTCCCGGGACGACCGCTTCGCGGCCGAGGTGGAGAGGGTTTCCGAATTTCTTCGCATGGAGGGTTTTTCCCAGGCGATCAACTTCTCCTTCGTCTCCGGGAAGGAGTGGGAAAAACACGCGGCCCTTTTGGGATTTTCCCCCGCCGATGCGATCCGTATCGCGAACCCCATTTCCGAGGACACCACGGTGATGCGGCCTCACCTGCTCATGGGGCTCCTGCACAACGTGGAGGGAAGCATCCGGCGCTTCCTCGACGACATCCGGATGTTCGAGACAGGAAAGGCGTTCGGAAAATCTTTCGCCCGGGAGCATTTCGAAGAGCCGCGTCTCGCCTTCATCATGCACGGCCGCCGGATGCCCGGCAGCTGGAGCGGAGGAGGCGATCCGGTCGATTTCTATGATGCCAAGGCGGTCGCCGAGTCGGTTCTGCTCCTGATGGGATGCGCGCCGGTCCACTTCATGCCCTCGGTTTCCCGCCCGTTTTTCGACCCCGGGAAATCATCGGACATCGTAGAAGGCGGCGATGTAATCGGCTGGGTGGGCGCCATCCGGCGGGAGCTTCTGTCCGCCCTGGAAATCCCCGGGCCGACCCATTACGGGGAGATCCGGATCCAGGCGGCGCTTTCCTCCCCCCGTCCGGTACAATCCCGGGCGATTCCCCGCTTTCCCCCGGTATTCCGAGATCTTGCCTGCATCTTTCCCGCGGGTGTGCCGGTGGGGGACGTGCTGGCCATGGTAAGGGAGCTCTCCCCCGAAATCCGGGAAGCGGAGGTTTTCGATGTGTTCACGGGAGAGAAGATCGGAACGGGAAAGAAAAGCGTTGCGTTCCGTGTGCGGATCCAGGCTGAGGACAGAACCTTGACGGACGCAGATGTCCATAGTATACATACCAAGGTAGTAAATCTATTGGAGAATCGGTTCGGCGGGACGATTCGCACCACGTAATTCCAATCAGAAGGGGGGACGCGATGACGAAGGCTGACCTGGTAGAGATCGTGTACGAGAAAGTAGGCGGCCTTTCGAAGAAAGAGTCGCAGGATATCGTCGAGACGATCTTCGATACGATGAAGGATATCCTGAAAAACGGAGAAAAGATCAAGATCTCCGGATTCGGGAACTTCATCCTGCGCGACAAGCGCCCCCGCAAGGGGAGGAATCCCCAGACAGGCGACGACATCCAGATCACGGCGCGCCGCGTGCTCACCTTCCGGCCCAGCCAGATCCTGAAGGCGTACATCAACGAAGAGAACCCGTAAGCGGTTTCCGGGGGGCAGGTGTGGCAGTTCCCGAAATCCCGGACAAGTTCTACTTCAAAATCGGAGAGGTAAGTTCTCTTCTGGGCGTGAAGCCTTACGTGGTCCGGTTCTGGGAGACCGAGTTCGACCTGGCGCCGGCGAAGAACCGCTCCCGACACCGCGTCTACAAGAAGCATGAAGTCGAGACGTTGCTCGAAATCAGGAGGCTGCTCTACGACGAGAGGTTCACGATCGAGGGGGCGCAGAAGAAGTTAAAGGAACGGATGAAGGATAAGAGCAAACAGCTCGGTTTGAATCTGGAGGAAAAGAAACAAAGGGCCGTCCTCCAGAAGGTCAAGAAGGATCTCGAGAAGATCCGGGAGATGCTGAGGCAATGAACCGAGATGGCGGCCGTCCCGCCTCGCCCGGCACACCTCTCGCCGATATCCGCCCATGAATCCGCCCAGGAATTCCGACGATAGCCGCTCCGCCCGGGACGGGGAACGGGGAGAGCGCCCATGGGGCTTCTACCTCGTTCTCTACGAGGAGGAAGGATGCAAGGTCAAGAGGTTCCTCGTGCGCCCGGGAAAGCGCCTGAGCCTGCAAAGACACCGGCACCGAGCCGAGCACTGGCACCTCGTGCGGGGAGAGGCGGTAGTCACCCGGGAGGGGGAAACGATCCGGATGGAGGCGGGCCATTCCCTCGACATCCCCCGGGGGGCCGTCCACCGGATCGAGAACGTCGGGCGGGAGGACGTGATCGTCATCGAGGTCCAGACCGGTTCATATATGGGAGAAGACGACATCGAGCGGCTGGAGGACGACTTCGGGCGGTCGTAAACGCCGCGGTTTCCCGGATTTTCCGTGACAACGCTGACGGGAGCGGATATCATGAAACATTCGGGTCGGGGCGTAGCGCAGCCTGGTAGCGCACTTGCATGGGGTGCAAGGGGTCGCTGGTTCAAGTCCAGTCGCCCCGACCATTTTTTCTTTTTATCATCCATACAGTTAGGCGTTGAAATGGCGGGAGTCACCGTCCCGCCTCCTGCGCGATTGTAGCAGAATTGTAGCAACTCGAGAGCGTCTCTATCGCATTTCGCTTGTGCTCCGGGGTCAGGTGCGAATACCTCTCCGTCATCGTCGCCGTCTTGTGGCCGAGGATCTCCCCGACCGTCCTCAACGGGACGCCGGACATCACCAAATGCGAAGCCGCCGTGTGCCGGAGCCCGTGAAAGGTGAAGTCCTCGATCCCCTCCTTCGCGCAAGCATTCCGGAAAGAGGTGTCCACGTCGGTGAAGGGGATCCCGTCCTTCCCGACCGTCTGCCACTTCTTCACCCCGACGAAAACATAGTCCGCCCGCAGCCGCCGCGGGAGTGACGCCAGGAGGGCCTTCACGCGGGAGGACATCGGGACGTGGCGGGGGTCGTTGTTCTTCGGGTCGGCGATATAGATCATGTTGTTCTTCATGTCCAGGTCTTCCCACTTGAGCCGGAGAATCTCTCCGCGCCTCATTCCCGTTTCCAGCGCCATGATGATGATCGGGCGAAGGTGCGCCGATGCGGCCTGGACGAGTTTCTCCGCCTCCTCGACCGAGAGGAACCGCGTCCGCCCCTTGGATTCGGGGAGAGGTTTCACGCGGGCCGCGGGGTTGCGGTCCACGAGCCCCCAGGCGATGCCCTTGTTGAAGACTTCCTTGAGGACCGCGAGTTCATGCTTCACGGTCGATGTGCTCCGGGGCCTCCGGGCCTCCGGTTTCTTCGCCTTGATCGGGACTGTCTTCCGCTGCGCCCGGAAGGTTTCCACCTCGTGCTCGGTGATCGTGTGCGCCATCTGTTCGCCGAAGTATTCCGGGACGGATTCACGGTTGCGCGTATCGAGACGTAGGACTTCTTGATCTTCGCCCATTCGAGAAACTTGTCCGCGAGCTCCCGGAAGGGGAGAGGGGGTTTCTCGATGTCCACGTACCGGCCCGCGCGGATCTCCACGCGGATCTTCTCAAGGATCCCCTGACCCGTCGCCTTTTTCGTGCCGATGCCTTTCTGGACGCGCCGGCCGTTGACGCGGTAGGAAATCCACCAGACCTTCCCTTTACGATAGACGCCCATATCAGGCCGCCTTCTCGGGCTGCCCGACGATGAACCATTCTTTCGTGATGCCCCTCCGGGTCGAATAAATGCAGACCATGACATCGCGCTCACATCCGCCGATAATGTCCCGGATCTCATCGGGAGATACCTGCCTTGCGGGGGGACGTTTGGCCTTCCGCATCTTCTTCCCGGTTGCAATCATCACCTCATCGAATGCTTCCAGTAGATCGTGGGCCGATCCGCACTCTTCACAAACATCCATGTTCGATTGCAGGAGTGCCGCGGACAGGGTGTATACGTGGGGGACCGACAGGCAGGCCGAGCTTGCGGCCGACATCCCGGGGCCGCAGCAGGTCCTTTTCCTCGCCAACCTTCATCCCTTTCACCTCCTTTTAGATATATTTAATCTATTCTGTACCACTTCACTTATTATCTGTCAACGCAATTATTCCGTGATACATTCTCCCCGTGGTG
>DATEXR010000057.1 GCA_035256765.1 Candidatus Deferrimicrobiaceae bacterium
GGGCGGGCAGCCACCGCCGCCCCCCGCGTCGCGGCGAGGGTCGGTACTCGGGGCCTTCGCCGATCGCATCAAAGCCTGGATGGAAGAGGATGATTATCACGCCACGTGGATGCACCAGCGGCTCAAGGTGTTGGGGTTCGCAGGCGGCGTGCGCGCGGTGCAGCGGTTCGTGCGTGGTGTGAGGGATCGTCTCGTGCGCAAGGCCTTCCTGCGATTCGAGACCGAGCCCGGGCAGCAGGCCCAGGTGGACTTCGCCGAGCTGGCGGTGGTCGACGAAGCGGGAGAGACCGTCGCGAAGTACCACATGTTCCTGATGGTGCTGGGTTTCAGCCGGAAGCGCTATGCCGAGCTGCTGCTGCGCCCGGACCTGACGAATTTCATGGAGGCGCACCAGCGGGCGTTCCGGTTCTTCGGCGGGGTGCCCGCCGAGATCCTCTACGACTGCATGAAAACGGTGGTGATCCGCCGGCGCGGCAAGGAGCCGCAGTGGAACGAGGGCTTCCTTTCGTTCGCGGAGCACACCGGCTTTGCCCCGCGGCTGTGTCCTCCGTACGCCTCCTGGGTCAAGGGGAAGGTGGAGCGCCCGATCCGGTTCATCCGCGAGGGATTCTGGCGCGGATATCGCTGCGCAAGCCTGCCCTCGGGCAACCGGGATCTGCTCGCCTGGCTTTTGGAGCAGGAGTCGCGCATCCACGGCACCACCTGCCAGAGCATCGCGGAGCGCTTCGAGGCCGAGCGCTTGCATCTGGGGCCGTTGCCGCGCACCGACTTCGATACCAGCGCCCGCCATTTCCGAAGCGTGGGCAAAGACTGCATCGCGCGCTTCGATCGCAATCGCTACATGGTGCCGCATCGGGCGGTCTGCAAGGAGGTCCTGGTACGCGTCAAGGACGGGCTGCTGCGCGTTTTCGACGGCGCCGAGCTGCTGGTGGCCTACCAGATTCCCGAGGGGCACGGGCACCTGGTGGCCGATCCGTCGCTGGTTCGAGCCTTGAGGGAAGATCCGGAGCAGAATCGGATGAAGTATCGCCGCCCGCCGGAGGGGCGCAAGGGAAAGGCTCGCACTCTGGGACCGGTTGCGACCCCCTGGGCCGTGACCGTCCAGTACCGCCCGATCACCGAGTATCTCGCGGCGGCGGGGGTCGGCCATGAGTGACCTGCTGATCGATCGGGTGCAGCAAAATCTGC
>DATEXR010000058.1 GCA_035256765.1 Candidatus Deferrimicrobiaceae bacterium
GTTGGCCATGACCATGTCCAACTGCCGGGTGTGGATGATGAGATACCCGAGGATCCGAAGCCTCTCCCGCATGAATCCCTCTTCGCGCCCTTCCTGGCGGGCGAACGTCGCATCCTCCTTCACCTCCGCACGGAAACCGAATCGCTCTAGGATATCCGCCACCAAGGCCGCCCGGGCCACCCGCCGGGGGTAATCCGCGGCGCCGCCCTTGAAGAGGAAGCTCACGTAGTTCTCCGCGGCCCGCTCGGTCACCAGCGCCTCGATGCTGGAGAAGTGAAAACCGAGTCGGGAGTTCAGGCTGCAGTAGTTGCGGGAGATCATAAAGTAGTTGCGGTCGGCGTACGGGGACCGCATGGAGGGATCCAGCCCGGGGTCGACCGTGGACTGCACCATCACCGACATGAAACCCTTGCGGTCGACGGATGGCGGCCCCTCCCAGGGGACCGCGACGATTCCATCCCAGATGGCCAGCATCGGAATGGAAGCGATGTTCTCCAGACGAACGTGTTTGCCCTGCACCTCCTCGTTGAAGCCATCGTCCAGGTTGAGGATCCACCACTGCATGGGAACGTCACAGACCAGTTGTTTGCTCGATCGCTCGGGAAAACGATGGGCCTTTCCGAAACTGAACATCTCCTGGACCGATTTCTCGTGGGCGAAGCGGGTGATGTCATGGAACGTCTCGCACTTCTCCGGTCGGAAACCGGGGCTGTCCGGGTCGATGAGATGGAGGGGGGTCACATGGGCCATGACGTTCCGAAGGGTATTGTGCACCGGACTTCCCGCCATGAGGATCCGGGGGGGCGACCCCTGCGCCAGCAAATCCTCCACACGCCCCCGGTAGACCCGGAGGCCGTCCGCATCCACGGTGACCAGTTCGTTCTCCTGCATCACCCGGGTGGCGTCGGAGACACCGAAAAGGGCCGGCACGCCGAACTCCCGGGCCACGTTGGCCAGGTGTCCGGTGACGCTGCCCTGCTCCGTGACCACCCCCACCGCACGGCTCAACAGGGCGGCCCACCGGGGAAGGGATTGGGAGGCCACCAGCACGGCG
>DATEXR010000059.1 GCA_035256765.1 Candidatus Deferrimicrobiaceae bacterium
CTCCCGGGAGAAGGCGTTCGCCCTCGTCGGCGCCTACCTCTCGGAGGAGACGGTCGGCGTGATCGAGGTGGCCGCGGCGGGCAGAACGGTGGTCATGGTCCCCGTGGCCGCCACCGCCGAGATCACCGATCTCGTCCGGCGTGAGTACGACCGGTACCGGTATGTATTCCGCGTCGGGTATTCGATCCCGCAGTGGGCGGAAATGATGGCCGGTTTCATCGGGCGGCAGGGGTTTACCCGGTATGCCTTCGTGGGAGCGGGGATCCGCTGGAACCGGGAGCTCGCCCGGGAACTCAAGGAAGCGCTCGCCCGGCGCAAGGCAGCCCCCGTCTACGAGGCGTTCTACAGCTCCCGGAACCCCGCGTTCGAATCCGTCGCCGTCGCCGCCGTGTCCGAGGCCCCGCAGATCCTCGTGCTCGGCGATCCGGGGGGCAACTCCGCGGAATTCGTGAAGCGGGTCCGGGAAGGGGGGGGGACCTTCCCGATCCTCTCCGTCGGGGGCGCGCTCGGCGACGCCCGGATCGCCTCCACCCTCCCTCTCTCCGCCCCCCTCTACGTGCAGGCCGCCGCCTGGAAGGGGGCGTCCGAAGCCGCCACGCGGTACGCGGAGACGTTCGAGCGGAGGTACGGCTACGCCCCGGTCGGGTACAGCGACACCCTCCCGTTCGACGCCGCCACGCTCCTGTTCCAGGCGGTGCGGGCCGCGGGAAGGACGGATTCGGACGCCGTCGTCAAGGCCCTGGAGGCCGGGGCATTCCCGGGGGTCGCGGGAACCTACCGGTTCGACGCCTCCCACCAGGCGGCCTGGGGGACCCCGGAGCTGCACGGAAATGTGATCCTGTGGGAGCAAGGCGGGGCGCGGATCGTGTTCCCCGTTCCCGAGAAGAGGTAGATCCCCGGCGAGCGGCCCGCGTCCCGCGCGGGCCTCCCACGGAGGGTTCGATGCATCCCTTCGCGCAGGTCCTTCTGGACGGAATTTTCACGGGATCGACCTACGCCCTGATGGCGGCGGGCCTCGCGCTCATCCTGGGGGTGG
>DATEXR010000060.1 GCA_035256765.1 Candidatus Deferrimicrobiaceae bacterium
GGATCGCGGGTAAAGGAGGGGGACAGGGGATTCGACCGGATGTCCCAAGGAGGGTCCCTCATGCGCGCGGTGATCCAGAGGGTGAGCCGGGCTTCCGTGTCCTCGGGGGGGAAACTCCTCGGCACGATCGGGCGGGGGCTGCTCGTGTTTGCCGGCTTCGGCCACGGCGACGACAGCGCGGCCGTCTCGTGGATGGCGGAGAAGATCGTCCGGCTGCGGATCTTCGAAGACGGCGCGGGGAAGATGAACCGGTCGGTCGGCGATGTCGGCGGGGGGATCCTGGTGGTTTCGCAGTTCACCCTCTACGGCGACGCCCGGAAGGGGAGCAGGCCGGGGTTCGGCGACGCGGCCGCGCCGGAGAAGGCGAACGCTCTCTACGAGGAACTGGTCCGGCGCCTGAGGGGGTTGACGGATCTGCCCGTCGAAACGGGTTCCTTCGGCGCCGTGATGGAGGTGGAACTCGTGAACGACGGCCCCGTGACGATTCTTCTCGAGCGGTAGGGAACGCCCCGTTCCTCCGCCCCGATGCTCTGGCACGGAAAGTGCGGGAACTTCTCGACGGCTGATCCCGGGTTTCCGGCGGGCAGAGGGCCGCCGGGAGCGGGCTCTACATTCCCGCCAGGTACCGGTCCACGCCCCCGGCCGCTTTTCTCCCGAAGTCGATGGCGCGCACGATGAGCGACGCCCCCGCCATGCTGTCTCCCGCCGCGAACACGCCCTGCGCGGTGGTCATCAGGCCGGAATCGACCACCAGGTTCCCCCGGGCGTCCGTTTCCAGTCCCAAGTCCCGCACGAGCGGACCGTGCTCCAGGTGGACGAACCCCGCGGCGAGCAGCACCAGGTCCGCCCTGAGCTCGAACTCCGAGCCCGGGATCTCCCGGAAGGTGCTCCGGCCGTTCTCGTCCGGCTCCGACCACTCGAGCTTTGCGCAACGCAGTTTTTCGACACCGCTCCGGCTCCCGAGAAATTCCTTCGTCGACACGCTCCATAGTCGCGTACACCCCTCCTCCTGGGAGGAGGACGTGCGCATGATGACCGGCCAGGTCGGCCAGGGGTTGTTCACCGGCCGGTCCGCGGGGGGCATCGGCAACAGTTCGAGTTGGGTGATCTCCCGGGCCCCCTGCCGGCGGCTCGTGCCGACGCAGTCCGAGCCGGTGTCGCCGCCCCCGATCACCACGACGTGCTTGTCCCGGGCGGTGATCTCCTCGTCCGAGAGGGGGATCTCCCCGGAGATCCGCATGTTCTGGCGGGTCAGAAAATCCATCGCGAAGTGGATCCCCGGAAGATCCCGTCCCGGGACGGGAAGGTCCCGTGGCTCCATTGCCCCGGCGGCGATCAAGATGGCGTCGAAGGTGCGCTGTAGATATTTCACGGAGATGTCCGTTCCCGCGTTCACGCCCGTCTCGAAGACGACCCCCTCCGCGCGCATCTGTTCGAGGCGTCGGTCGATCACCCACTTCTCCAGCTTGAAGTCCGGGATGCCGTAGCGGAGCAGGCCCCCGACCCGGCTCGCCTTCTCGAAGACCACCGCCTCGTGCCCCCTGCGCGCCAGTTGCTGTGCGGCGGCAAGGCCCGCGGGGCCCGACCCGATGATCCCCACTTTCTTGCCCGTTTTCCGGGGGGCGGGTTCCGGGCGGATCCATCCCTCCTGCCAGCCCGTTTCGACGATCTGCAGCTCGATGTGCCGGATGGTGACGGGGGGCAGGTTGATCGAAAGCGTGCATGCCGCTTCGCACGGCGCGGGGCATACCCTCCCGGTGATTTCGGGAAGGTTGCACGTGGCGTGCAGAAGGGCCAGCGCCTTGCGCCACTGTTTCCGGTGCACCATGTCGTTCCATTCGGGGATCCGGTTCACGACCGGGCAGCCGAAGACATGGCAGTAAGGGATGCCGCAGTCCATGCACCGGGCGGCCTGGATCTCCAGGCGGTCCTTCGGCAGGAACTGCTCGACTTCCTGATAGTCGTGGATCCGCTCCTCCACCGGCCGGTACGGCGGTTTCTCCTGCGGGTATTCCAGGAACCCGGTGGGCTTAACCACGGTACACCTCCTCCGTTGCCGAGACGGTCTCGTCGTCCCGGTACTCCTCGAGGTGCATCCGTTCGAGCACTTTCCGGTAGTCCACCGGCATGACCTTCACGAACAGGGGCAGGCGCGATTCCCAGTTGTCCAGGATCGTCTTGGCCCGCGTGCTCCCGGTGAACCGGTAGTGATGTTCGATCATGACCCGGAGCTGCTTCTCGTCCTCGGCTGTCCAGACGGTTTCCACGTCCACCATGTCCAGGTTGCAGCGCGTGTCGAACAGCTCGGACTCGTCGTAGACGTAGGCGACGCCCCCGCTCATCCCCGCCGCGAAGTTGTTCCCGGTGTGCCCCAGGACCACGACGACTCCGCCGGTCATGTATTCGCAGCCGTGGTCGCCCACACCCTCCACCACCGCTTTTGCCCCGCTGTTGCGCACGGCGAACCGCTCGCCGGCGGTGCCGTACAGGTAGAGCTCGCCCCCCGTCGCCCCGTAGAGCACGACGTTTCCGGAGATCACGTTCCGGTAAGGCAGGAATCCCGCCTCCGGGGGCGGGACGACGATGATTCTCCCGCCGGACATCCCCTTGGCGAGGTAGTCGTTGGTGTCGCCGACGACCCGGATCGTGATCCCGGGAGCAAGGAACGCTCCGAGGCTCTGCCCCGCGGAGCCGTCGAAGGAGATCCGGATCGTGTCCTCGGGCAGTCCCTGGGAGCCGAACCGGCGGGTGACCTCGCCGCTCAGCATGGCGCCTACCGTCCGGTGGACGTTCCGGATCGGCATCTCGATGTCGACGGGCTGTCCCTTCTCCAGGGCGGGCATGGCGCTCCGGATCAATTCGTTGTCCAGCGACTTCTCGAGTTCGTGCTCCTGGCTCCGGATGCAGCGGCGGGGG
>DATEXR010000061.1 GCA_035256765.1 Candidatus Deferrimicrobiaceae bacterium
GTCGCACCGAGAGCGTCGATGCGCCGCGCCTTGGCGAAGGCGCGCGACTGAGGATGGGGGGGGACACTCCCACCGGGGACATTCCTGATTCATCTCCGGGATGCGGGAGAGGAGTGTCCCCGCCCATCAGGAGTGTCCCCCTCGTTGCAAGAAGCGCAACGAAGCGGGAGCGGGGGGCCTGTCCCCGGGAGGGTCGGCAGCCGAGGCGAAGCGGATGCGCCGTCAGACCGCGAAGGACGACCGAGCACGGCGCAGGCGTACTTGCGGTACGCCGAGCCGGGCGCAGGGAGTCCGACAAAGGGCGGGCGGTGCGTTCCCTCGCCGCAGGCGCCGGTCGCCAACCGGGCTGCCTTTTCTGCTGCGACAAGCGATCCCCGGGCTGCATCGGGCATGCTCGTCGCTCGCTTGTGCGGCGTACTTGCCGTACGCCTCCGCGCTCGCTCCTGCGCTTGCCCGACTCGCCTCGGGTCTCCCTTGTCTCGCGACGAAACCCTTCCGGGGACCGGCCCCCTGCAGCGGCGCTCGAATGCCAAGGTATTTGCGAGACGGTGCACTACGCACCACCCGCTTTCCGTTTCATCCGGCCGATCTCCCGGAATTTCGCGTACCTGCGATCGAGAAGCTGCCGGGCGGGCAGGGACCGGACCGACGCGAGCGACTCGAGCAGGGCCGCCTTGACGGCTTCGGCGGCGGCCTTGTGGTCGCGGTGCGCCCCTCCCTCCGGCTCCGGGATGATCCGGTCCACCACGCCGAACTTCTTGAGATCCGGCGCGGTGATCTTCATCATCTCGGCGGCCGTCTCCGCCCGCGCGGTGTCCCGCCAGAGGATGGAGGCGCATCCCTCGGGGGAGATGACCGAGTAGATCGCGTATTCCATCATGAGGATCTCGTCCCCGACCCCCAGCGCCAGCGCGCCGCCGCTCCCCCCCTCGCCGATCACGACGACCACGAGCGGGGTATTCAGTTTCGCCATCTCGAGCAGGTTCCGGGCGATCGCCTCGGACTGTCCCCGCTCCTCCGCGCCGATCCCCGGGAAGGCCCCCGGCGTGTCGATGACCGTGACCACGGGAAGGCGGAACTTCTCGGCAAGCTTCATCAGCCGGAGCGCCTTGCGGTACCCCTCCGGGTGCGCCATCCCGAAGTTGCGGCGGATCTTCTCGGTGGTGTTCCTCCCTTTCTGCTGGCCGATGAGCATCACCTTTTCCGAGTCGAGCTCCGCGAAGCCGCCCACGATGGACGGGTCGTCCCGAAACGCCCGGTCCCCGTGGATCTCCAGGAAACTCTTGAAGCAAAGGTTTACGTACTCGAGCAGGTAGGGACGGTTCGGGTGGCGGGCCAGCTGGGTGATCTGCCATCGGGTCAGGTGGGAGAAGATCTCCTTCCGGATCTTGGCGATCTTCTTCTCCAGCTTCCCCGCCTCCTCGCGGAGGTTCTTGTCGGTCCCGTCGTCGATCCGGCGCAGCTGTTCCAGCCGGTTCTCCAGGTCGACGATCGGCCTCTCGAAATCGAGGTATTGGAGAATCATCCGCGCTCCTAGGTGGGGGTAAATACCCAATTTATGGGAAAAAGAGACTCAAAACAAGAACTTTCTGACCTCTTCGGCGGCGGCGGCGAGGGGGTCGGGTCCCGCAAGCGAAACCGTTCCGGGCTCTCCCGACAGCCAGGTGACCTGCCTCTTCGCGTACCGGCGGGTATCCTGTTTCATCTGGCTGACCGCCAGTTCGAGGGGGACCCCGTCCCGGAGGTGCGACACGACGTGCCGGTACCCGAGCGCCTTCATGCATCGAAGTTCCGGCCCGTACCCCTTCGCGAGCAGGCGTTCCACTTCTTCGACGAGCCCCGCCCGGAACATCGAGTCCACCCGCAGATCGATGCGCCGGTAGAGCTCCGCCCGGTCCACCGCGAGGACCAGGAAAAGGACCCGGAACCTTCTTCCGCCCCCGGACCAGCTCGCTTTTCGCGCGCTTGCCGGTTCCCCCGTCAGTTCCGCCACCTCGAGGGCCCGCACCAGCCGGACCCTGTCCGACGGGTGGATCCGCGCCGCGCCGCCGGGGTCGATCCGTGCGAGCTCCCCGTGAAGGACCGCCCCCCCCTCCTCCTCCCACCGGCGGGAAAGACGGGCCCGAACGGAGGGATCGGACGGGAGCGGGTCGAGACCCCGCAGGAGCGCCCGGATGTACATCCCGGTTCCGCCCGACACGAGCGGAAACCGTCCCCTCTCCCGGATGCCGCGGATCGCCTCGCCCGCCCCGGCAACGAAACGGCCCGCGCTGTACTCCTCGCCCGGGTCCGCGACGTCGATCAGGTGATGGGGGACTTCCGCCCGCTCCGCGGGCGTTGGCTTCGCCGTCCCGATGTCCATCCCCCGGTAGACCTGCATCGAATCGGCGTTGACGATCTCCAGGGGGAAGAGGCGGGCCAGGGCGACCGCGGCGGCCGTTTTCCCGGACGCGGTGGGGCCGGACAGGACGAGGATCCGGTTTTCCTTCATGGGGGCTTACGAGCGGCCGAACATCCGTTTCATCTCGGCGGCGGTGATCTTGACCCAGACCGGTCGGCCGTGGGGGCAGCTGTGGGAGGCGACGGCGCGCTCGAGGTCGGAAAGGAGCGCCCGCATCCCCTCCTTTTCGAGCGGCATCCCGGCCCGCAGGGAGGCGTGGCAGGCGATGCGCCACAGTTCCCGGTCGGCATCGAAGATCCCCTTCGGGGCGGACCCCTGGGAGAGGAGAAAATCGCCCAGGTCCTTCCACCAGCTCTGGAGGTCGAAATGCCCCAGGATGGCGGGCCCCCCCGAGATCTTGAACGTATTTTCCCCGAAGGATTCGCAGAGGAACCCGACCGCCATCAGGAACGCCTCGATCTCGGCCCGCTCCTTCTTCCCCGCGCCCGGCAGGGAGACGACCTGCGGCACCAGCCAGCGCTGGACGGGCGAGTTCTTGCCGAGGTAGGAATCCTTGAGCCGGGCGAAGACGATCCGCTCGGCCGCCGCATGTTGGTCGATGATCACCACCTCCCCGGCCCCCTCGCAGAGGAGGTACGTCCCCAGGAACTGGGCTATGGGCCGGAGCGAACCGAACCCTCCCCCCTTCTCCTGGGGCGGGGAGTCGTCCCCCGGGGCGCGGAACAGGAAAGGCTCCGCCTGATACCCCTCGAAGAGGCCCGCCGGGGAGGAACCGGTCGTCTTCTGGGGGAGGGGCGCACCCACCCGGACCCCGGAGCCGCCGTGAAGGGAGCCGCCGGGAGCCGTCACCGGGATCTCCCCCAGCGCCTCCCCGATCGCGTGCCGCACCAGATCGAACAGGTCCTTCCCGTACCGGAATCGGACCTCCACCTTGGCGGGGTGGACGTTCACGTCCGCCTCGGAGGGGTCGCACTCGATGAACAGGTAGATCACCGGATGGCGGTCGGGGGGCAAAATCCCCCGGTATGCCTCGCGCACGGCGGCGAAGACGCCCTTGTCGCGGAAGTACCGGCCGTTGACGAAGAAATGGATCCCGGAGGAGCCGAACCGGGAGAGGTGCGGCAGGCCGGCCCAGCCGGTGATCTGGAAAAAGGCCGAGGAGAGGTTCAAGGGGACGAGGTACTTGGACCCCTCGCCCGCGTGCCATTTCGCCCGGTCGAGGCGGGATTCCCCCCCCTCGTAGGAGACGTCGGTCCTCCCGTCCTGCATCCGGAAAAAGAGCCCCTGGCGGGGGATGCCGACCCCGTGGAAGACCTCCCACAGGTGGGCCATCTCCGTCCGGGGGGTTTTGAGGAACTTGAGCCGGGCGGGGACGTTGCCGAACAGGTCGGACACCTCGACGGTCGTCCCGGGGGGGCTTCCGGCCTCCCGCACCGACCGCATCTTCCCCCCCTCCACGATCACCTCCGTGCCGAGGTTCTGCCCGGACGGGCAGGTGAGGATCCGGAGCCGGGAGACCGAGGCGATCGCGGGGAGGGCTTCTCCCCGGAACCCGTAGGTGGAAAGCTTCTGGAGATCGTCGGCCGCGGCGATCTTGCTCGTGGTGTGCCGGCGGACGGCGACCTCCGCCTCCTCCGCCGTCATGCCGGTCCCGTCGTCGGAGACCCGCAGCGAGAAGGGAAACGCGCCGAAGACCTGCGCCTCGATCCGCGACGCGGAGGCGTCGACGGCGTTCTCCAGGAGTTCCTTCAGGATGGAGGACGGCCTTTCGACAACCTCGCCGGCGGCGATCTGGTCGATCACGCCGTCGGGAAGCTGGCGGATCCTTCCCTCCATCGGCTACTTCCCTCTCTTCCTCGGCCGGGGGCTTGCGGCGCGCCGGCCCTTGCCGCGCGCCGGCCTCTCTCCCGGGATCCGGATTTCGGCCATGACCCGGTTCCGCATCGCGCGATGGAACTCCTCCCGCCGCTTGGCGGAGCTCTTCTCCCCCATGAGGGCGCGCGTGATGATCTTCCCCTCCTCCACACCGGGCTGGTCGAAGGGATTCACCCCGGCGCACTCCCCGGCGATGGCGGTCACCCACTCCCAGTACTGGAGGAACGCCCCCACGTGGGCCTCGTCCCGCTTCCCCACCTCCATCCGGACGATGGGGCGGCCGGCCTTCCAGAGGGCGCCGATCGTCGCCTCGAACTCTGCGTCGAACAGGTCGCGCAGGGGGCGGCCCCCCAGCATCTCCATCCCGGGAGCGAACCCTCGGGCGGGCACGTTCCCCTTCTCTCTCCCCTCCATCCACCTCACGAAGGTATAGACCTTGTCGGCGGGGCCGTCCTGGTAGAGCTGCAACTGCGAATGCTGATCGGTCACCCCGGCCGCCCTGGACGGGGTCTGCCCCACCGGCTTCCCCGTGGCCTTTCGCTTCCCCAGGCTCTCCCCCCAGAGCTGCTGCCACCACTCCGCCACGCGCGCAAGCCCTTCCCCGTAAGTGAACCAGATGTGCGCGGGCTTCGGGTTGTCGATCAGGTAGTGGGAGTAGACGGCGGCGCCCGCCAGGACCGGGTTCTTCCCGCCCTGGTAGCCGCGGAAGACCGACTCCATCCACCTTGCGCCCGCGAGCAGTCTTTCCGCGGACACCCCCGCCGCGGCCAGCGGAAGCAGCCCCACGGCGGACAGGACGGAATACCTCCCCCCCACGTTGGGCGGCACGGCAAACGCGGCGATCCCCTCGGTATCGGCGAACCGCCGGAAGACCCCCTTCGAAGGGTCGGTGATCAGGACCAGGTGTTCCTTCCACTTCTTCCCGTTGGCCCGTCTCAGGGCTTCGATGGCGATGGCGAGCTGGGCGTTCGTCTCCGCGGTGCCGCCCGACTTGCTGATCGCCACGACCGCGGTGGTCCTCATGGGGTGGGAGCGCAGCAGCGGGAAAAAGCCGTCGGGGTCCACGTTGTCCGCCACCGTGAGGCGCATCCCCTTCCGGGCGCCTTCCCCCCCCACGGCCTCGTAGACGGCCTTCGTCCCCAGCGCGGACCCGCCGATCCCCAGCACGAGGAGGTGAGTGAACCGCTTGCGCATTCCCGCGGCGTACCGGGCGAGGGCCCGGCATTCCTTTTCGTGGAATGGAAGCCCGGGGAAGCCGATCTCGCCCGCGGCGTGCCGGGAGGCGAGCTTTTTCGCCGCCCGCTGCGCGCGCCCGATCGCCCGTTCCATCCGGAGAGGGGTAAGCCCCTCCCCGTTCTGGAGGTTTCCTTCGTGCACGAGCGAGAAGTCGAAGCGGAAATCGATCCCCTTGGTCAATGCTCTCCCCTTCCCTCCCGAATCCCAAGCGTGCGAATTCGTGCCGCGTCTCGTACTTACGGTCTTATATCGACCCGATGCCCTGAGGCGTTTCTTCCCGGAGACCCTGGCTCGCGGGGGATTCCCCTTAGGCGTAGCTCGCGACCTTCGCCCGCTCGCTGCCGTTCCGCTCGCCGCAATTTTCGCCTTTCGGCGGGACACTCCTCAACGCTCAGGGGGACACTCCTCAACATACTACTCGAAATAGGAATGTCCCCGGAGTGTCCCCCCGCCTCGCGGAACCCCCCGCCTCGCCCCGGGTCCCCAGGTGGTGGGCGGTCCCCCGCTGCGCCCCTTGGCACCGGGCCTCCCCTAAGCCTTTACCTCCTCCTTCGGCGTCAGGACGCGGAAGAGCGAATCCATCTTCTTCATCCGCTCCACGATCCCGCCGTATTCGAGCTCGCTGTACGGAAGCATGGCGGGGCCGAAGAATCCCTGGCGGCGCAGCTCCTCGGACTTGGCCGACACCTTGGTCCGCACGTACTCCCAGTACGGGTGATCGAAGGCGTCCGCGGACTCGGTGAGCTTGCCGTTCTTGACGCAGAAGGCAAGACACGAGACGATCGGCGGTCCGTCGAAGAAGGAGACGCCGGTGTTTTTCGGCACCGGCATCAGCGCCCCGTGATGGCTCCCGCGCATGAACCCCGCGACGAAGTGGCCGATGGTGAACGGCTGCAGGACCTCGCCCGTGGCGGGGAAGTTCCCCTGGACCCGGACGAGCATCACGGGGTCGTCCTTGCCGGTGTATTTCCCCGCGATGTTGTGGAGCCTCGTGGTGGAAACCGAGGCGGCGATCTCCCCGGTGGCCCGGGAGCGGATCGATTCGACGACGAAGCGCTCCTGGTCGCGCAGGAGCGCGGCGATGTCGTAGAGGTCCTCCGGGGCGTTCAGGTCGATCACCCGTTCCCCCTCGGTGTGCTCGACGTCCATGATCCGGAAGGAATACCCGACCCCGATCTTGGGGGAGAGGATGAGCCCCGCGTTGTACATGGGATCCGCGAAGGCGAGGTAGCACGGGAGGTTGTACGCGCCGGGGTCGGTCTTGTCGGCGGCAAAGA
>DATEXR010000062.1 GCA_035256765.1 Candidatus Deferrimicrobiaceae bacterium
TCTCTATGGAAGCGCGCCGCCGACGACCATCCGGATGGCGTGGTTCCCCGTGTCGGCGATATAGACGTTCCCCCGGGAGTCGACGGAAACGGACTGGGGGTCGTTGAGTTGGGCGGCGGTGGCGGGCCCCTCGTCACCGAAAAAACCTGCTGTTCCAGTTCCAGCAAAATTGTAAACACGGTTATTCGGCCTCAAGATCCTTATCCCTTGAAAATCTTTCTCCCTTAACAAGAAATTCCCGTATACCCTATCAAACTCGCTGAGGATGGGGAGAATAGGTGTCATCGAAAGCGGATCCATTCCTTCCGAAAATGGAATAACGGTTGCGCTTCCTACCTTTGTATAAATTTTACTTGTTGCTACAGCGCCGAATTTTATTTTGTTGTTATCCCTGTCGCAGAAAAACACGGACAAGCCCGAAGGATCTGTTGTGACACTCGCCGGGTATCTGAGCGGGTAAAAATCCTTGTCCGCGCCCTCCTGGGTCTGCAAGGGGGTGTTGTCCGCAACGTAGTCCGACCGGGTGCCGGCCTGGACGAGGTAGACCCTGTTCTCCATCCCGTTCGTATAGTAGATCGTGTCGTCGGAGACCACGGCGAGGTCGGGCTTGGCGGCGGGGTTGAAGATCCCCTTCTGCGCGTCGTACTTGATCGAGATCTGCCCGGTCGCCCGGTCGATCCGCACGATTTGCTGATCCAAAGTTATCAGATAGAGGTCGCCCGCCGGGCCCATGTCGAGGTCGAACACCGGGCCGATCGGTGCGGTGGAGGCCTGCGCTCCTTCCGTCAAAGTGCCTGACGGGCCGCTTCCCGCGTAGTGGGCGATGTACCCGTACCGGTCGATCCTCCGGATCCGGTTGAACTGGGCCGAGGAAACGTGGATCGCATCGTCAGGCCCGACCTCCACGGCGAGCGGCTGCCCCAGCAGGGCGTCGACCGCCAGCCCGCCGTCCCCCGTGTCCCCCGCCGTCCCCGCCCCGCCCGAAGGTGCGGCCCCGCAAACGCGGACGATCGTCCCCTTGTCGACCATGGGGACCGTGACGGTCCGGTTCTCCCCCGGAGACAGGGTGATCCCGTGCGCCCGGCCCCGCCCAAGAAGCGGGGCGTTCGTGCCCAGCGTCAGGGCCGTGTTGTCGTACTCGTCCACTTCCACCGCGATCCGGACGCCCGGGGGGATCCCGGAGATCTCCCCGCGCCCCAGGGAACGGTCGAACCACGCTTCGATGGGGGCCGGGATGTGGGGGGCGAGCACCCGGATCAGGATCCGGTTCTCCGGCGCTTTCGCGTATGCCGGGCGGGCGGTCGGAGCGTGCGTACCGGCGGTCGCCGGGCCGGCGGCGGCCCCTTCCTGCGGATAAGCGAGCCGCACCGAGAGCGACGCGTCGTTCGTGGAGGAACACCCCGCGAGGATCAGGACGGCAAGGAGAGCGAGCCCCCGCCGCGGGAAACGGAGGGGTAGGGCCATCACCTCTCCTTCCCCGGGGCCTCCGGGGCGGCTGTGTCCTCTCCCTTGGCGGGCCCCAAAAGGGGATCGAGGAAAGCGAGGAGCTCCCCCCGCTCGAGCAGCAAGTGGTAGCGGGACTCGAACAGGTCGAACGTGGCGTTGGAGAGGTCGACCTTCGCGCGGGTCAAGAGGGTCTGCGCATCGAGGATCTCGGTCGAGATGGAGAGCCCCTCCCGGTACCGGTTGTTCTGGATCCGCAGGTTCTCCTCCGCCCGGTCGACGGCGACCCCGGCCACCGCCCTCCTCTTCTCGGCCTCGATGACGGAGAGATGCGCCCTTTTCACCGAGAGCGCGATCTCGTCCCGGAGGAGGGCCAGTTCCTCCTTCCGGCGCTCCACGGTTTCCAGCGCCTCGCGCCTGGCCGCTTCGTCGGAGAAACCGGAAAAGAGGTTGATCCTCCCCCCGACCAGCAGGGAGAAAACGCTCGGGTTCGGGTTGAAATCGTTGGTCTCGTAGGAATACCCGCCCTGCCCGAAGAGGGTGGGGGCGAACTCCGCCCGCGCCGCGGAAACACCCGCCTCCCCCTCGCGGATGAAGGCGCCCTGCGCCTTGAGCTCGAGCCGATTTCCCATCGCGACGCGCAGGCTTTCGGGAAGCGGCGGCAAAGGACTCCCCGGGACGGGGAAATCGCCCGGCTCCGGAGCCACGGCCTCCCTCCCGGAAAAGCCCATCCGGAGCGCCAGGCGCGACCGCGCCAGTTCCCCCCGGTTCTCGGCGGTGATCAGGGCGGCCTCCTCGTTGGCGGCCAGCACGTCGGCGGCCAGCACGTCGTTGCGGGCCACCACCCCCAGGTCGTAGAGGTCCCCCGCCACCTTGCGGTGTTCCCTCCCCGCCGCGAGCGACTCCTCCGCGACTTTGCGGAGCTGCTCCGCGCGCCGGGCGGACAGGAACGCGGAAATCACCTCGAAGGCCGCCCGCTCCCGGGCCAGGAAGGCCCTGCTCGCCGCGGCGTCGATCCTCGCCTCCGCCCGGGAGACCCGGGCGCCGGTCTTCCCGAAATCGTAGATCGTCTGATCGGCGGTGAGACGCGCCCGCAGGACCGAGCGGTCCATGGTCTGGGTCTCCCTCCCCTGGATGATCACGGCCGGAAGTTCGGAAAGCGCGGTGTAATCGGAGCTCGCATCGATCCGGGGAAACCGCGCGGCGCCGGCTCTTGCCCTCCCCTCCTTCGCGACGCGCACGTCCCGGTCGGCGATTCGCCCCTCCCGGGAGCGGGACAGGGCGTGCCGCACCGCTTCGAAAAAGGATACGGAGGAAGGAACCGCAGGATCGCCGTCCCCGGCGGCCGACAACTCCCCGAAGACGCCTGCCGGAACCAGGAGGGCGAAAACGAGCAGGGCAACGGTCGTTCGCATGCGCAATAGGATATTCCCAACAATCCGGGAAAAAAAGGGGCAATCTCGCGAGGGGGGAAATACGTGCGGGGCCCTTGGGGGCCCCGCCCGAAAAACGGGAACCGCGTTCTTAACAGTCGAAGTAGAGGAAAAACTCGTACGGGTGCGGACGCATCTTCGTCGGGTTGACCTCGGCGTCCATCTTGTACTCGATCCACTTCTCGATCACGTCGGAGGTGAACACGTCCCCTTTCATCAGGAAGTCGTGGTCCGCCTCGAGCGCCCGGAGCGACTCCTCGAGCGACCCGGGGGTGGTCGGGACGCCGGCGAGCTCCTCCGGGGAGAGGGCGTAGATGTCCTTGTCCAGCGGCTCCCCCGGGTGGATCTTGTTCTGGACGCCGTCCAGCCCGGCCATGAGCATCGCGGCGAAGGCGATGTACCCGTTGCAGGACGGGTCGGGCGTCCGGAACTCGAGGCGCTTCGCCTTCGGGGAGGCCGAGTACATCGGGATCCGGACGGCGGCGGACCGGTTCCGGCTCGAGTACGCCAGGTTCACCGGCGCCTCGAACCCGGGGACGAGCCGCTTGTAGGAGTTCATCGTCGGGTTCGAGAAGGCGCAGATGGCGGACGCGTGCTTCAGGATCCCGCCGATGTAGTGAAGGGCCATCCTGGACAGCCCCCCGTACTCCTCCCCGGCGAAGAGCGGTTTCCCCCCCTTCCACAGGGACTGGTGCGTATGCATCCCGCTCCCGTTGTCCGCGAAGAGGGGCTTGGGCATGAAGGTGACGGTCTTGCCGAATTTCCTCGCAACGTTCTTGCAGATGTACTTGTACCACTGCAGCGCGTCGGCGCACTTCACCAGCGTGTCGAACCGGAGGTCGATCTCCGCCTGGCCGGCCGTGGCGACCTCGTGGTGCTGGGCCTCGACCTTCAGCCCGACGGACTCCATCACCCGCACCATCTCGTCGCGCAGGTCATGGAGGGAGTCGGTGGGGGGGACGGGGAAGTACCCCTCCTTGTGGCGCGGCTTGTAGCCCAGGTTGGGCCTCTCCTCCCGGCCGGTGTTCCAGACCCCTTCCTCGGAATCGATGTAGTAGTACCCGAAGTTGGATCCCGTGGCGTACCGGATGTCGTCGAAGATGAAGAACTCGGCCTCCGGACCGAAGAACGCGGCGTCGGCGATCCCGGTGGATTTCAGGTACGCCTCGGCCTTCCGCGCGATGTTGCGCGGGTCGCGCGAGTAGGCCTCCTTGGTGATCGGGTCCACGATGTTGCAGATGAGGGACAGCGTCGGCCGCGCGATGAACGGATCGGTGATGGCGGTGGTGGAGTCGGGGATGACGAGCATGTCGGAGGCGTGGATCGGCTGCCACCCCCGGATGCTCGACCCGTCGAACCCGAACCCTTCCTCGAAGTTATCCTCCTGCAACTCGTAGATGGGAACGGCAAAGTGCTGCCAGGTCCCCACGAAATCCATGAATTTCAGGTCCACCATCTCGATCTTTTTGCTCTTGGCGAATTCCACCACTTCTTTCGGGGTCATGTCTTCCTCCTTGGTATGGTCACGCGTCCTGCCGGCGGATCAGATCGCATCCGTCCCTCGCTCGCCCGTCCGGATCCGCACCACTTCCTCCACGTTCGTCACGAAGATCTTCCCGTCTCCGATCCGTCCCGTCCGCGCGGACTTTTCCACCGTCTCCACGACCTGCGGAACCAGGTCGTCGGGAACGATCACCTCGAGCTTGATCTTGGGGAGGAAGTCGACCACGTACTCCGCCCCCCGGTAGAGCTCGGTGTGCCCCTTCTGGCGCCCGAAGCCCTTGACCTCGGACACGGTGATCCCCTGGATGCCGATGTCGTTTAACGCCTCCTTGACCTCGTCGAGCTTGAACGGCTTGATAATGGCCTCGATCTTCTTCATGGTTCACCTCCCCGACGTTGGTCAGAAGCAATCCGCGTACCAACGGGTGCACCGAAAAGCGGGGGATGCCCGGGTACAGGAAAATCCTTATCCGTTTCGTGCAGTTTCCTCCATTTCCCATGCGGGTCGATGGCGCGAACGCCCGGGCGGTGATAGAATTTCTGCCCAATCCGTGACCACCAGCCGCCGGTTATTTAGGCATCTTTCCCATCGCGGACCGGGAGGACGGCACGCGGGAAATTTGCCGAAGGGAGGCCATCATGGGCAGGCACCTCATCGTGGACGGGTACAACCTCGCCCGGTCGGGCGCGGTGTTCCTCCCGGAAGACCCGGCGGGGCCTGAGGGACGCAAGGAACTGTGCGCTCTTCTGTCCGGATACGCGAGGGAGAAGGGGTTCCGCCTGACGGTCGTGTTCGACGCCCGGGGGGCGGGGACCCCCCAGAGGACCCGTCAGGCCTTCCGAGGAGGGACCGCGGTCTTTTCCTCGCGCTCCGAAACCGCCGA
This sequence comes from Candidatus Deferrimicrobiaceae bacterium, assembly GCA_035256765.1. Taxonomy (NCBI): domain Bacteria; phylum Candidatus Deferrimicrobiota; class Candidatus Deferrimicrobia; order Candidatus Deferrimicrobiales; family Candidatus Deferrimicrobiaceae; species Candidatus Deferrimicrobiaceae bacterium. The sequence goes on from DATEXR010000062.1 coordinate 5,264, forward strand.
CGACGTGATCCGGGACCTCTCCCGGGACGCCCCGGCCGGAACGATCGTGGTCACCTCCGACCGGGGTCTGCGCGGCACCCTCCGGACACGCGACGTGGCCGTGGTCTCCTGCGAGGAGTTCGCCGACCGTCTGGCCGCCCACCGGGGGGAAGGGGGGAAAGGCCCCGTCGACGAGGAAGGGGACGAGGGAAGAAGGAAGAGGAAGAAGGGCGAAGGACAGAAACAGAAGAAACGGGACCGCGAACGGGACAGAATCGTACGGAAGCTCTAGGAGGGGGAGTCGTCCCCTGCGGGTCCGCTCTCCGGAGCGCCGAATTTCCTCTCCTGGCCTGCGAGCAGCCGATGGATGTTCTCCCGATGGGTGAAGATCACGAGGAACATCATCGCGAGGGAGAGGGTAACGAAGTGACGTGACGTGGCGAGGAGCGCCATCATCGGGGGCAGCGCCACCGCCGTGGACAGGGATCCGAGGGAGACGTACCGGGTGAAGTAGACGACGAGCGAGAAGAGAACGACGAGGATGAACGCCGTGACCGGGGAGAGGAACAGGACGATCCCCAGCGCGGTGGCCACTCCCTTTCCTCCGCGGAAATTCAGGTACACGGGAAACACGTGACCCAGGAACACGGCTGCCCCCACGAGGGCGAGC
>DATEXR010000063.1 GCA_035256765.1 Candidatus Deferrimicrobiaceae bacterium
GGATTTCTGGCGGCCGACAAGATCCCCTATCTTTCCGCATCGTATTCGCCCAACCTGACCGACCCCAAGGAATCTCCGTACAACTTCTTCATCGCGGCGGACTACACCACCCAGCTGCGGGCGGGCTTGAAGTACATCAAGGACAACTGGAAGGAGAAGCGGGCCCCCAAGATCGTATTCATCTACCCGAACCACCCGTACGGGATCGCCCCGATCAAGGGAGGGAAGGCGTACGCCAAGGAGATTGGGTTCGTTGGTTTCGAGGAACTGGGCGACGAGGAGGTGGGACTCAAGGCGATCGAGGCGAACTCCCAGATGCTTTCCGTGAAGAACAAGGGCGCCGACTTCGGGTGGATCGGCGGCACCACCCCCTCGGCTGCGGTCATCATCAAGGACGCCAAGAAGCTTGGCCTCAAGACGAAGTTCCTCGTGAACGTCTGGGGCAACGACGAAGACCTGATCAAGATCGCGGGGGATGCAGCCGATGGCGTTCTCGGCCTCCAGGCCGCGGCGGTATACGGCGACAAGGTCCCCGGAATGAAGCTCATCCAGGAGGTCACCAAGAACGAGCACCAGAATACGCACTACATCCGGGGCTGGGTCTCGATGATGGTGCTGTGCGAGGCGTTGAAGATCGCCGACAAGAAAGGGCAGTTGAACGGTCCGGGAGTGAAGGATGCCCTGGAGACGTTGAAGGATTTCGATACGGGCGGGCTGACTTCCAAGATCACGTTCACCCCGACCGACCACCGTCCGAACTTGTCGGCCAAGATCTACGAGTACCAAAAGGGGAAGCTCGTTTACAAGACGACGATCGAGCTTCCTCGTAAGGCGGAGTGGCTCGGTTTGTAACCGCAAGAGGAAGAGGAAACCGGGGAGGGGGGATCTTCTGTTCCCCCTCCCTCTCCACACCGAAAACAAAACAGGCAGGGGACGCATGCTCCAGGTGAACAACATCGAGGTGATCTACTCGGACGTGATCCTCGTCCTCAAAGGACTCTCCCTGGTCGTTCCCCAGGGACAGATCGTGGCCCTGTTGGGAAGCAACGGAGCCGGGAAGAGCACGACGCTCAAGGCGATCTCCGGGCTGTTGAAATCGGAGGAAGGGGAGGTCACCGACGGGGAGGTCCTCTTCGAAGGGGAGAAGATCAACGGGAGGGACCCGGAGGAGATCGTCCGCCGGGGGATCTTCCAGGTGATGGAGGGCCGCCGCGTCTTCGAGGACCTGACGGTCGAGGAGAACCTTCGCTGCGGGGCGCACACGCGCCGCGACGGAAAAAACGTGAAAGGGGACTACGACCGGGTCTACGGATACTTTCCCCAGCTCACGGAGCGGCGAAAGCAGCTGGCGGGATACCTCTCGGGGGGGGAGCAGCAGATGCTCGCGATCGGACGGGCGCTGATGGCCCGTCCGAAGCTGATGCTGCTCGACGAGCCGTCGCTCGGGCTCTCCCCGCTGCTGGTCAAGGAGATCTTCGGGATCATCAAGGAGATCAACGAGAAGGAGAAAACGACGATCCTCCTCGTCGAGCAGAATACCCGCGTGGCCCTGTCCATTTCGAGCTACGGCTACATCATGGAGAACGGGAAGGTGGTCCTGGACGGCGAGACGGACAAGCTCGCCAACAACGAGGACGTCAAGGAGTTCTACCTCGGGATGACCGCGGGGGGTACGCGCAAATCCTACAAGGACACGAAGCATTACAGGCGCCGCAAGCGCTGGCTCTCCTAAAGCTTAGGGACGTTCTTAAACTTTTTAATAACGTTTTTGAACTGTTTGGAGCGTAATGGATCTTCCCGCAGGCGACGTGGGGACATTTTTTGTTTTGGCGGGACGGAAAGGGAGGCGTCGGCCGCCGGTTGTGATCGATCGACCGGTCGGATGAAAAGTTTTAAGAACGTCCCTGTTCTAAGGAGTGGAGGATGATCGACCGGAAGCGCGGATTCTACGACGAGGCGCAGGAGACGATGCCGCAGCGGGATCGGGAAGAGTTCCGTCTGGGGAACCTGCGGGACGCGGTTCGACACGCCTACGAAAATGCCCCCGCCGCCCGGAAGAAGATGGACGAGGCAGGGATCAAGCCCGCGGACGTGCGCAGCGTTGCCGACCTCGCGAAGATCCCGCTTACCCGGAAGGCGGATTTGAAATCGATCCAGAAGGCGGAGCTTCCCTTCGGTGGGCTGGCGGCGGTCCCCCCGCGCGCCATGCGGCGGATCTATGTCTCCCCCGGCCCGACGTACGATCCGGAAGGAAGGGAGGAGTCCCATTGGCGATGGGAGAAGGCCTTCGTGGCCGCCGGTTTCCGCCCCGGCGACATCGTGCAGAACACCTTCATGTACCATTTCTCCCCGGCCGGCCTCATGTTCGACGAGGCGCTCATCCGGATCGGCTGCACGGTAATCC
>DATEXR010000064.1 GCA_035256765.1 Candidatus Deferrimicrobiaceae bacterium
CTCCCCGTCGAACCGGTACACCCCCTCCGTCGGCCGGTCGAGACAACCGAGAATGTTCATCAGGGTCGACTTGCCGGACCCCGACGGCCCCATCACGGCGAGGAACTCCCCCTGCCGGATGGAAAGGGAGACGTCCCGGAGGGCCTCCACGCTAATGGGACCCAACCGGTAGGTCTTGGAAAGGCCGGTGACCTCGATCACGGGCGCCGGCTCGGCCATCAGAAGCCCCTCATCCGGGGACTCCCCCCTCCGGTCGACGCCGGTTTCTTGCGGGTCTCCTCGATCACGAGGGGGTCCCCCGCCTTCAGATCCCCCTCCACGAGCTGGGTGGTTTTCCCGTCGCTCACCCCCGTCTTGATCGACGCCTCGCTGATCTTGCCGTCCTTCCCCAGGAGATACACCCGTTGGCCGCCGGCCCCTTTTCTTCCCTCCGGCTTCTTCTCCTCGGAAGGCCGGTAGCGCAGGGCGGCGTTCGGGATCTTCAGGACGTCCGTCAGGTCCTGCACGTGGATCGAGACGTTGGCGGTCATCCCGGGCTTGAGCAGGAGGTCCCGGTTGTCGACCTGGACCACCACGTTGTAGGTGACCACGTTCTGCGTCACGACGGGGGAGTTCCGCACCTGCACGACCTTGCCGGGGAAGGTCTTTTCGGGGTACGCGTCCACGGTGAACGTCACCTGCTGCTCCGCCCTCACCTTCCCGATGTCCGCCTCGTCGACGTTCGTGTCGATCTGCATTTTCGTCAGGTCCTGCGCGATGGTGAAGAGCGTGGGCGTCTGGAAGCTGGCGGCCACGGTCTGGCCCGCGTCCACGTTGCGGGAGATCACGATCCCGTCGACCGGGGAGTATACGGTGGTGTACCGCAGGTTCGTCTCCGCCGCGGAGAGCCCCCCCCGCGCCTGGGTGACCTGCGCCTCCGCGCTCTTTTTCTGGGCCAGGGCCGTCTCGTAGGCGGTCTGCGCCGAGTCGACGTCGGCCTGGGCGACGAACCCGTCCCGGATCAGCTCCCGGTTGCGCCGGTACGTCCGCTCCGTGTCGATGATGAGGACGTCGGCCCGCTCGAGGGCGGCGCGGGCGTTTTCGAGGTTCCCTTTCGCCTGGAGGAGAGCGGCCTCGAACAGCCGGTGGTCGATCTGCGCGATGACCTGCCCTTTCTTCACCGGGGAGTTGAAATCGACGAAGATCTGCTGCACCGTCCCGGAGACCTGGCTTCCCACCTGCACCGTCGTGACGGCGTTCAGGTTCCCCGTCGCCATGACCGTCTCGGCGATCTCCCCCCGCTCGACCGGGGCGGTCCGGTACGGCGGGGTCTTGCCGTTGCCGCCCGCGCCCAGGTAATAGTACGCGGCGGCGGCGAGCAGGACGACGGCCAGTGCGGCGATCCCCTTTTTCATCGGAGCTCCTTCCACGCCAGATTTTCGATGGCCGGATCCTCGATCCGGATTCCCTGCCGTTCCAGAAGCTCCCCCGTGCCCTTCCAGAGCAGGGTCTGCGCCCCCTGGTAGTCCGCGCGCGCAGCCGTGAGGATTTCCCGGGCGGCCGTGAGATCCGACTCCGCCTGAAGGATGTCCTTGGTCACCGCCAGTCCCACCTTTCCCCGCTTGAGGAAGGAGGCCAGCCGCGCTTCGCCGAGGGCGATTCCTTTCTGCGCGGTCTCGATCTGGCGCACGCTCGTCTCGAGCGCCCGGAGCGCGCTGCGGACATCGAGGCGGATGCTTTCCGTAAGGCTTTGGATCCGGGTTTCCGCCTGGCGCTCCCGCAACAGACCGGCGGCCAGGTCGGCCTTCGCCGCGTGGTTTCCGAGAGGGAAGGAGAAGCCCACCCCGACCGACCAGAACGGGGAATTCCCCGACTTCAGATCGTCGAGGGCGTTCCCGTAATCCGGGGCCAGCCCTTCGAGCCCGGC
>DATEXR010000065.1 GCA_035256765.1 Candidatus Deferrimicrobiaceae bacterium
TCCCGTGCGACGTGGCCTTCCCCTCGGCGACCGAGAACGAGGTCACGGGGAAGGATGCCAAGAAGCTCGTGAAAAACGGCTGCATCGCCATCGGCGAGGGGGCCAACATGCCGACGACCCCGGATGGGGTGAAGGTCTTCATCGACGCCGGGATCGCCTACGGCCCGGGGAAGGCGGCCAACGCGGGCGGAGTGGCGACCTCCGGGCTCGAGATGCAGCAGAACGCGGGCCGCGATGCGTGGGGGTTCGCCGAGACCGACGCCAAGCTCCACCAGATCATGAGGAACGTGCACCAGATCTGCTCGGAAGCCGCCGAGGAGTTCGGTTCTCCCGGCAACCTCGTCAACGGCGCGAATATCGCCGGCTTCATCAAGGTCGCCCGCGCGATGACCGCCCAGGGGCTCGTGTAGGGACCGAGAAAGAGACGGGGGCGGCCGCTTGCCTGCCGCCCCCTTTTGTCCCGTGGGACGGGACTTGCGGGAGGGATCGTCCGTGCCGGTCCGCAGGCCCCGGCATATCGCCGTGCCCCATCATCGACTCCATGTGGTTCAGGTGCGACTCCTGGAGATCGTCGAGAAATCCGAAACGGTCTTTTTCATCTCTTCGAGATGCCCCGTCATCTTCTCCCTCATCGGATGCATCCTCTCCTTTCCATGCCGATGCGGGCAATCTTTTGGACACCCCTCCCGGCAGTGAGGGCAGCCGCGCGGGCAGGGAGACTCCTTGTCCGCCATCGCCGTTGCCGCCGATTCCCCTTTCTTTTCCGAGGTCGCGGCGGGTTCCGGGGCGTCCTTCGCCGGCGCCTTCGTCTCCTCCCCGAATCCCTTCAGGGTCTGATTCTTGGCGTAGAACTTCCCGGCGTCGGTGAACACCTTGTCGCCCGTTTTCCCCGCAGGGCAGAAGCTGCACGACTTCTTTTCGGCATTCGCATAGGCGGGCTTCGCGTCGGCCTGTCCCGGTGCGGTCAAGAGCAGGCAAATCCCGGCGGCGACGGCAGCGAACGATTTCCCGAGCGATCTCATATTCCCTCCTCCTGTCGTTTTTCCTTCCGGCGTCCCGAGGAGCAACTCCCTCCCCGGGGGCCGGAGGACGGTGTACCCCCTTTCCCCCCCCGGGGGGAGGAAGGAACGCTTTCCCGGGCTGCAACGGGAGGGGCAGGTATTATAATGGGAGCGGTGCCCGGCGCATGTCCGGGCCGCGCGCGGTGAACCTCGCGATCCCCGGGGGTGGATCATGCTGGTAGGGAAAAGGATGACGAGGGACCCGAAAACGGTCGGCCCCGAAGACGCCCTGACGCGCGCCGCGAACCTCATGCGGAAGTTCCGGATCAACCACCTGCCCGTCGTGGAGGAGGGGAAGCTCGTCGGCATCCTGTCGGACACCGATTTGAGGAACGCATCGCTTACGAGCGACCATCTCTCCGGCCTGGGAGAGCTTCCGGTCCCGGACCGGAAGGTGCGGGATGTGATGAAGACCGAGGTGTGGTCCCTCACGCCCGAGGATTCCGTGGAGGACGCCCTCCTCATCATCCAGCGGAAGAAATTCGGGGCGCTCCCCGTGCTCTCGGGCGGCCGGCTGGTGGGGATCATCACCAAGCTCGACCTGATCAACACCTTCATCGACGTCCTGGATATCGACGGGGTGGGCCTCCGGGTCGAGGTGGTCCTGCCCCGTACCCTCGGGAGGTTCGAGGAGCTGCTGGCAACGGTCCGGGAGCTCGGCGTGGAGATGCGCAGCTGTCTCATCAGCCCGGAAACGAAGGGGGCGGACCGGATGGTGGTCCTCCTCCGGCTCGACACGGTCAACGGGCCGATGGTCCGGGGAGCGCTCCGGGCGAAGAAGTTCGAGGTCCTGGACCCCGCCTCCGATTCTCTTTAGGGGATCACCTCGCCCTGCGCCCCACGAGCCGCCGCAGCACGTACGGAAGAATCCCTCCGTTCCTGTAGTACCGGGACTCCTCCGGGGTGTCGACCCGGGCAGTCGCGGAGAACGTCTTCTCCGTCCCGTCCAGGGTGGCGCGCACGGTCAGACGCTTCCCCGGCGCAATCCCGCCGGAAATCCCTTCGATCGCATACGTCTCCTTCCCGGTAAGCCCGAGGGACTCCCGGCTCGTCCCGCGTTCGAACTCCAGAGGGAGGATTCCCATCCCGACGAGGTTGCTCCGGTGGATCCGCTCGAAGCTCTCCGCCAGTACCGCCTGCACGCCGAGGAGCTTCGGCCCCTTGGCCGCCCAGTCCCGGGAGGAGCCGGAGCCGTATTCCTTCCCCGCGATGACGAGAAGAGGGACGCCCTCCTCCCCGTACCGCATCGCAGCGTCGTAGATCGACATCTTCTCTCCGTCCGGCAGGTGCGCCGTCCATCCCCCTTCCGTGCCGGGCACGAGGAGATTGCGCAGGCGGATGTTGGCGAATGTCCCGCGCATCATGACCTCGTGGTTCCCCCGCCGGCTTCCGAAGGAGTTGAACTCCTCCTTCGCCACGCCGTGCCCGAGGAGGTACTTCCCCGCCGGGCCGTCCGCCGGGATGTCCCCTGCCGGGGAGATATGGTCGGTGGTCACCGAGTCCCCCAGCACGGCAAGGACCCGCAGCCCTCGCAGGTCCCCCGGGGGAACCGGCTTGGGGGGGAGGTTGGTGAAGAAGGGGGGATGCTTGACGTAGGTGGAGGAAGGCTCCCACGCGAAACATTCCTCCTTCGGGACCGGGAGTCCCTTCCACGCCTCGTCTCCCTCGAACACCGCCGCGTACTCCTTCCGGAACATCTCCGCGCCGACGGAGGATCGGACCGCTTCCGTAATCTCCTCCGGCGTCGGCCAGATCTCGCGGAGCATGACGGGGTGGCCGTTGGGGTCGAACGCCACGGGTTCCTTATACAGATCGATGTCCATGTTCCCGGCGAGGGCGTAGGCGACGACAAGCGGGGGGGAAGCGAGGTAGTTGGCCCGGGTCAATGGGTGGATGCGCCCCTCGAAGTTGCGGTTCCCCGAGAGGACGGAGGCGGCGACCAGATTCCCCCGGCGGATCCCCTCGGCGATCGGCTCCGGGAGGGGGCCCGAGTTGCCGATGCAGGTGGTACAGCCGTATCCGACCAGGTGGAATCCCAACGCTTCGAGATAGGGGGTCAGGCCGGCCTTGGCCAGGTACAGGCTCACGACTTTCGACCCCGGGGCAAGGCTTGTCTTCACCCACGGTTTCGTGCGCAGCCCCCGTTCGACCGCCTTCTTGGCAAGCAGCCCGGCGCCGAGCATGACGGCCGGGTTGGAGGTGTTCGTGCAGCTGGTGATCGCCGCGATCACAACCGACCCGTCGTAGAGCCGGAAAGAGGTCCTGCCGAAGTTGACCGTCACGCCGCTCTCCGCGGAATTTTCCGGCGGCGGGAGGTTCGTCTCTCCCGCGGTGCTCCCTCCCTCCGCGTGCCACCGCTCCTGTTCGTCGTGGGAGGGCGCTTTCGGTTCCTTCCCCCAGCCGACGAGGGCGTTGGAGAACGAAACCCGGGCTTCCCGCAGAAGCACGCGGTCCTGCGGCCTCTTCGGTCCGGCCAGGCAGGGTTCGACGGTGGCCAGATCGAGCGACAGGGTGTCCGAGAAGGCGGGGTCGGGGGAGTCGTCGGCGCGGAACAACCCCTGGAGCTTGCAATACGCCTCGACGAGGGCAACCTGCTCCCGCTCCCGGCCGGTGAACAGAAGGTAGGAAAGGGTCTCCTGGTCCACCGGGAAGAAGCCGATGGTGGCGCCGTACTCGGGGGACATGTTGGAGATCGTCGCCCGGTCGGGCAGCGAGAGGGAGGAAAGCCCCGGGCCGTGGAACTCGACGAATTTGCCCACGACCCCCTTCGCCCGCAGCATCTGGGTGACGGTCAGCACGAGATCGGTCGCCGTGGCCCCGGCGGGGAGCCGCCCGGAGAGCCGGAACCCCACCACATCGGGCACGAGCATGGAAACCGGCTGCCCGAGGAGCGCAGCCTCCGCCTCGATCCCCCCCACGCCCCACCCGACGACTCCCAGCCCGTTGATCATCGGCGTGTGGGAATCGGTCCCGACGAGGGTGTCGGGGTAGGCCTGGGTGCCCCGCCCGGCCCTCTTCCGGAAGACCACGGGGGCGAGATACTCGAGGTTCACCTGGTGGCAGATCCCGGTCCCCGGGGGGACCACCCGCAGGTTCCGGAACGCCTCCTGTCCCCACCGCAGGAAGGCGTACCGCTCCCCGTTTCGCTCCATCTCGCGCGCCACGTTCGCCCCGAAGGATCCGGTCGACCCGAACCGGTCCACCTGGACGGAGTGGTCGATGATCAGGTCGGCGGGCATCTGCGGGTTGATCTTTTTCGGGTCGCCCCCCATCCGGCGGGCGGCGTCGCGCATGGCGGCCAGATCGACCAGGGCCGGCACGCCGGTGAAATCCTGAAGCAGCACGCGCGCGGGACGAAACGCGATCTCCCGATCCGGGGGAGAGCCCGGTTCCCAGCGGGCCAGAGCCTCGATGTCCTCGGAGCGCACCGACGTTCCGTCCTCGTGGCGCAGCAGGTTCTCCAGGAGAACCTTGAGGGACAAGGGCAGGCGGGAGACATTTCCCACCCCCCTTCTCTCGAGAGCGTCCAGGCGGAAGATCTCGTAGCTCCTTCTCCCGATGGTCTCCCCGGTCCTGGCGCCGAAACTGTCGGCCGGCTTTTTTCCCATGGCCCCCTCCGCTTGCAGGTGATAAAAAAATGGTACCACGGACGCCGTTTCCCTTCCCTTCCGGGAACGAAATTCCCGGAGGGAAAAGGGGGGGCCAGGGAGTCGCCGGGGGCATCCCTGCCACACCGTGCGAACGACAAACCGGGAGCCGGCCGATCGACGCTCTGACGCTTACCGGAATTGCGCTGGGGCTGGCGATGGACGCCTTCGCGGTGGCCGTCGCGACGGGGATCGCTCTAGCCCGCATTTCTCACCAGGGTTCGTCGCGAGGCGGTGGAGACGGGCGTGGATACAAGGCGCGCGACCGAGGGCCCCGGAGACGTAGTGGACACTACGTCGAGGAGCCCGACCGAGCGCAACGCAGTAGGCATGCCTGTATC
>DATEXR010000066.1 GCA_035256765.1 Candidatus Deferrimicrobiaceae bacterium
GTTGTACACGTCCGGGGTGGGCGTAAGGACGGCGGCCAGCACGGTGCACATGAGGATGGCGTGCCGCCACTTGTTCCGGAAGAAGCCGGGACGGAGCCACCCGACCTTGGCGAGGAAGTAGGAGACCAGGGGCGCTTCGAAGGACAGCCCCAGGACGAGAAGCATCGTGCCGCAGAAGGAGACGAATTTCCGGGCCGAAATGAGCGCCCTCACGTCCTGCGTCTCGAACCCCACGAGGAACCCGACGCCGGCCGGGAGCAGGACGAAGTACCCCAGCGCCATGCCGGCGAAGAAGAGGGCGGTCGCCATCCCGATGACGGCCCACCCCCACCGTTTCCACTCCGGCAGCCGGGGGGCGACCGCCCCCTGCCAGAGCATCCACGCCGCGACCGGCAGCGACAGAACCATTCCGCAGTAGAGCGCGATCGTGAGCAGGGCGAAGAACCCTTCCGACGGGTCGAAGGCGACGAGCTTCCGGTGGAGGAGTCGCACCAGGAACAGGAGGATCGGCTCCGAGAAGGCGAAGGAAACCGCGGAGAGGACGATCACGAGGACCGCGTAGATTGCCAGTCCCTTGCGGGCCTTCTCGACTTCGGTCAGCATGCCGAGAAAGTGGTTTTCCACGAGCCCTCCCGCGCGGATTTCTGCTATGTAATAGTACAGCGGCTTCCCGGGAAAGGGGAGAAGGATGCGGTACGCGATTCCCGGATACGTCCACCGGCCCGGACTCCACTGCGGGTCCTCCGCCATGCGGAACCTGCTCGCCTTCCGGGGGGTCGTCCTCTCGGAGCCGTTCTGCTTCGGTCTGGGATCGGGCGCGGGATTCCTGTACCTGCCCGGGCTTCCGGTTCCCCCCGGGGTCGCGTTCCACGGGCGCATCCTGGAGATGGAGAGGGAACTGTGCGACGCCCTGGCGATCCCGTTCCCGGAGCGGGAGGAGGAGGACGGCGACGCAGGGTGGGAGAGGGCACGCGAAGCGGTCCTCTCGGGCCACCCCGTCCTGATCAGCACCGATCTCGCCTTCCTGGACTATTTCGCGACGAAGACGCACTTCTCCGGACACCGGATCGTCCTGTTCGGGTTCGACGACGAAAAGGGCATCGCGCTGTTGTCCGACTCGGAACGAGAGGAGCCCCAGGACGTTCCCGTCGCTTCGCTTACGAGGGCGCGCTCTTCCGCGGTCCCGCCGTACCCGATGGGAAACCGGTGGTGCGTCGTCCGGCCGCAAGGGCCGCTGCGCCCCCTTCCGGAGGCGATCCCGCGGGCCCTCGGGAAGAACGCGCGGGAGATGCTCCAGCCGCCGGACGGCTCCACCGCCGGCGTCTCCGGGATGCGCCGGGCGGCCGGGGAGATCCCCCGCTGGCCCGGGATGACGGAAGATCTTCCGTTCGCGGCCCGCTTCGGATACCAGGTGATCGAGAAGCGCGGAACGGGCGGGGGCTTCTTCCGGCGGATGTACGCCCGGTACCTGGACGAGGCGTCCCTCCCTTACCCCCCCCTGGCCGGGGCAGGCCTTTCCGGGAAGATGGCCGCCATCGCCGACGGCTGGACGGAGATCGCCGGGAGGTTGAAAGAGATCTCGGAGTCCCAGGACGCCGGGACGCTCCTGCGGGTGTCGGACCTCCTCCTTCGGCAGGCCGACCGGGAAGAGGCGTTCTGGCGGGAAATCGCCTCCGTCGTCTGACTCCGCCGTATCCCCGGAGCGCAGTCTTTTATCGGGTGATCATCCGCAGGCGCCTGCGACGTGGACCCATGGCCGAAACGTCGCGGGCAGCGAGCGGTCGCAAGTCACGCTCCGCAGCCTCGGAGGGGGGCTCCGTTCGTGGCTCGCCGTGCGGTGAACCTGCACGGCTGCGCTCCGGTCTCCCGGGGTCCATTCCCGGAAGATCCCGGCATTCGAGGGCCGCTGCAGCAGCGAAGGCTTCGTTGCCCTCCCTCACCGTACCGCAGCGGGTACGCTTCGGTCGGGCGCCTCGCCGGAAGCGGCGCATCGACCCTCTCGGTGCACGGCCTCTTCGGCAACGGACCCCGGGAGGCCGGCCTCACTCCGCCCCCGCTCCTTCGGCTTGCTGCGCTTATTATGCACCCGTGAAACGGCGCATCACCGGGGGCACTCCTCAACGCTCGGGGGGACACTCCTCAACATACTACTCGAAATAGGAATGTCCCCGGAATGTCCCCCCATTGGAGTGTCCCCGCCCAGTCTCCGCGGAACCCCCTGCATCGCCCTGGGCCTTCCGGTCGCAGGCGCCCTTGCAATGGGCGCGCAGATGCGGCGCTCGCCGCAGGGGATCCCCCGAGCGGGAAGCCCCGGCGGAACCGGCGGAGGCCTCGCCGTTTGTAGGGTAAAAGGGATTGCACACCACATAGGAAGGTGAATGGCCGGGGAGATGACCAATGGGCACGTCCGCTGGACGCAGCCGGGGAGCCGGGAGCTGACCGCGAGCGGGGACCCCGGAGGCGAAGCCGCTGCTGGCGACCTTTCGGCCGCTAGTCCCGGTTTCTGAGGTGCCGCCGGACGTACCAGACGATGCCGGCCACAATCGCCGCCCCGATCAGCAGGTCGAACTTGTGGAAATATTCCCGCAGGACGGGCCACCGCTCCCCCATCACCCATCCGATGTAGGCAAGCCCCAGGCACCAGGGGAGGGACCCCGCGAACGTGTAGGCGATGAACCGTTTCATCTCCATCCGCGCGACCCCCGCCGGGAAGGCGATGAAGGTGCGGATGACCGGGAGGAGGCGTGCGAAGAAGACGGTCGCCTCTCCGTGCCGCTGGAACCAGCGGTCCGCCATGTCCAGGTCGTGCCGGGACATGAGGATGTACTTCCCGTACTTCTCGATGAGCGGCCGGCCCCCGTACATCCCCAGGTAGTACGCCGGGACGGAGCCGACGACGCAACCGATGGCCCCGGCCAGCCCCACGGACCAGAGGGAATACTTCCCCTGGGAAACGAGGTAGCCGGCGAATGGCATGATCACCTCGGAAGGCAGGGGGATGCACGCCGATTCGATGGCCATCAGCAAAACGATCCCCGGCAGTCCCATCATCGAGATTACGAAGATGATGAACGAGGCGAGCGCTTCGAGGGTCCGGGTTACCACCGTGCTGCCCCCTTCCTATCCCACCGTGATGTACGGCGGCCCGAATCGAAGCGTCGGCTGGGCGTCCCCCACGGGCACGCCCTGCCCCTCTTTTCCGCAGGTCCCGAGGCCGAACCCGAGGTCGGACCCGACCATGTCGATCATCGACAGCGCCTCCAGGCCGTTCCCGGTGATGGTGGCGCCGCGGACCGGCTCGCCCCGCCGGCCGTTCTCGATCCGGTACCCCTCGGCCACCTCGAACATGAAGTCTCCGGTCACGGGGTTCACCTGCCCTCCGCCCATCTTCCGCACGAAAAGCCCGCGGGGTACCGATCGCTCGATCTCTTCGGGAGGCGTCCTTCCCGGAAGGATGATCGTGTTCGTCATCCGGGGCATCGGCTTGTGCCGGTAGGACTCCCGCCTTCCGTTTCCGGTCGACCGGACCTCTTCCTTCATCGCCAGCAGGCGGTCGTAGAGGAATCCCTTCAGGATGCCTCCTTCGACGAGGACCGTCCGCTGGCCCGGCGTTCCCTCGTCGTCGATCCCGAAGGACCCCCGCCTGCCCGGCACCGTGGCGTCATCCACGATCGAGACCAGCGGACTGGCCACCGGTTTCCCCAGCGAGTCCCGGTACACCGACATGCCCCGTCGCGCGAGATCCGCCTCCAGCCCGTGTCCGATCGCCTCGTGCACCATCGTCCCCCCCGCCTCGGAGGAAAGCACGACGGGCATCCTTCCGCCGCCGATTCTCCTTGCGGTGAGACCCCGGACCGCCCTTTCCGCCGCCTTCCTCGCGAGCGCCTCCGGGAGGAACTCCTCGAGAAACTCCCATCCGCACGTCCCGCCGCCGGTCTCGTACCCCATGGTGAGGCCGGATCCGTTCCCCGCCACGCACTGGATCGTCAGGAGCGTGAAGGTCTGGGCGTCCGAGGCGAAGACGCCGGGGTGCGCCGCGACCTCGATCCGTCTCTCGGCTTCTCCGTACGTCGCCCGGACCTGGCGGATCTCCGGGGAGATCCCGCGGGCGATCCGGTCCATTTCGTCGACGAGGGCGACTTTCTCCCCGACCTCGCGGGATCCCGGGGGGATGCGTACGGCGGACGGACCGCGGGCGGCCGCGGGGGATGCGGGAAGGACGGCGGAGACTCCCCCCCCGTCCGCGTACCGCGACAGGTCGTGCGCGAGGGAAAGGACGGCCCGCCCGTCGCACTCGTTCGTGTAGGCGTGGAAGGTCTTTCCCCGGAAGAGGAGGCGGATACCGATCCCTGCGTCGGTCCCCGACAGGACCCGCTCGACCTTCCCGTCCTCCCGCTGGACCGAAAGCGATCTCACCTCCTCGCGAAACAGTTCCCCGTATTCCCCTCCCCGGGACAGCAGCGCGGAAAGGACGGACTCCGGGCGTAGGGAAGAAAGCATCGATTCTCCGGCGAAGCGCCCACCCGCCGCGCCCGGCCGGTCGCACGCGATGGCCAAGCGATGGGCGGTTTCCTGCGATTTGTGTATACTAATCCCAAGAAGTTTACCCGAGGAACCGGATGAAAGCGAGAATCCTGGCGGCTACCCTGGCGGCCGCGTTTTTGTTCGCCCATGATGCCGGGGCATTCCACAGAAACGCCAAGGGGGTCGCCGAGCGCCTCCAGGGTCGTGCGTATTCCGAGTTCCTCTCCGGGTATCTCCACTATCGGGAAGGGAACCTCGACGCCGCCCTGGAATCGTACCGCAAGGCGCTCCGGTACCAGCAGGACGAGCCGGAGATCCTCTACGAGATCGCGAACGTTCTCGTGAAAAAGGGGCAGCTCTCCGAGGGGAAGGAATACCTGGAGAAGGCCCTGGCCGTCGACCCGAAGCACGCCCGCTCCCGCTATCTCCTGGCGGGGATCCTGGCCGCGACCGGGGACAAGGAAAAGGCGATATCCCTTTACTCCCAGGCGATTTCCGACGACCCGGACAACGAGGAGGCATACCTCCACCTCTCCACGCTCTACGCCGAGAAAGGGGAGCTCGACCGGGCCAAGGAGTACCTCACCGCCCTGATCGGGAGGAGCCCCCGCTCGTTTCTTGCCTTCTATTACCGGGGGAGGCTCGAAGCCGCCCGGAGGGAGTTCGACGCCGCGCTCTCCGACTTCGACAAGTCCCTCTCGATCCACCCGTCGTTCGACGCCGCGCTCATCGATTCGGGGGGCATCCTCGAACTGATGGGGCGCCACGAGGAGGCGGAGGAGAGGTACAAGCAGGCGCTTTCGCTCAACCCGGAGAACCCGTTCATCCGGGAGCGTCTCGGCCGGGTCCTCATCCTGGAAAAGAAGATCGACCAGGCGGTCGACCAGTACGAGGAACTGAAGAAATTCGCCCAGGGGAACCTGGACGTCCGGGTGAAACTCGGACTTCTCTATCTGGACCGGGACCGGAATGACGATGCGATCAACGAGTTCCTGTTCGTGCTCGCGGCCCAGCCGGAGAACAGCCAGGTGCGGTTCTTTCTCGGGACCGCCTATGAAGAAAAGGGGATGTTCCCGGAGAGCGAGAAGGAATTCCGCGCGATCCCGGAGTCTTCTCCCGTCTACCGGGACGCGATGCTCCACATCGCGATGTCCCTCGGCCGCCGGAAGCGGATCGAGGAAGCGATCGAAGTGACCCGGAGCCTGCGGAAGAAGTTTCCGGAGGATGTCCCGCTGATGATCTTCCTGGGGACGCAGCTGGAGGAGGCGAAGCGGTACCCGGAGGCCCTCGGGGTCCTCACGGAAGCGGTGGAGAAGGAGCCGAACAACGCCTCGGCAAGGTTTTCCCTCGGGGTGATCCACGACAAGATGGGGGATCTGGACAAGGTCATTGCGAGCATGGAGAAGGCGATCGAGCTCGATCCGGAGCACGCGACGGCCATGAACTATCTCGGGTACACCTATGCGGACCGGAACATGCGTCTGCCGGAGGCGGAATCCCTGATCCGCCGGGCCCTGGAGATCCGGCCGAACGACGGCTACTTCATCGACAGCCTCGCCTGGGTCTACTACCGAAAGGGGGAGTTCGCCCGCGCCGAGACCGAAATCCGCCGCGCGCTCTCGTTCATCCCCGACGACCCCGTCATCCTCGAGCACACGGGGGACATCCTGTCCGAGGAGGGGAAGAAGGAAGAAGCCGCGGTCTATTACGAGAAAGCGATTTCCCGCGGGCACGAGAAGCCCGAGGAGATCCGGAACAAGCTGACCCAGATCCGGAAAGCGGGCTCCGCGGCCAAGTGAAAGGGGGGACCTCCGCGAAGGACCTCCCGGCGGCCCGGGGCGGCAGGCGGTTCCTCGCGGCCTCCCTTCCGTTCGCGTTGCTCGTCGCGGCGGGGGCCGGCTGTGCCCCCGTCCGGCAGCGCCTCATCGGGGAGGAAGCCAGGACGGCGGCCACGTTCTTCGTTTCCACGGCGGACGTATCCTTTCCCCTCCGGGCGTCGTTCTCGGGAATCGCCGAACTCTCCGGCCGGACGGTCCCTTTTCTCGCCGGCCTCTCCTCCCGAAACGCTGCGGATGAGATCCTGGGGGTCTACGATCCCATGGGGCGCGCGGTCCTGTTCCTCCGCAACGATGGCGGGAACGTGTCGGTCACCCGCGGCCCCGCCGCGGGGGATTTCCCGCCGGGGGACATCCGCCCCGTGGATGCGGGGCCCCTGTCGGTCGGGCGAATTCTGTCGGGAGCCCCGGGGTATCCCGTGGACGGGGGAGAGACGGCTCGGGCGGCGGACGGGGGTTGGATCCTCGCGGGGAGGGAGCAGACGCTCTTTTCCGATCCGTCGCGGCGACTGCTCTCCCGGGCGGAATATGATATTTCTGGAAAGCGCGTCATCGTGACCTACCCGGGGAGGGATTCTCCCGAACCGCCCCGGACGGTGGAGGTCGAGGTCATGGGAAACAGAATCGTGCTCCGGAGGGACGCGGATTGAAGATCGCCCGGATTCTCGTTGCCGTGCTCGCCGTCGTCCTGGCGGCGGCGTGCGCGAAGGAAAAAAAGGACGCCGGGGGCACGGGAGCGGCCGGTTCGGACGCCCCCGCCTACGGCGACGCCATCGTCGAAGGGAGCATCGGGGACGTGAGTGGGTTCCTCACGGCCGTCACCTCCGACTCCGCCTCCCACACCGCGGCGAACTACGTCTTCAATGGCCTCGTCCGGTACGACAAGAACCTGAAGCTCGAGGGGGAGCTGGCCGAGTCCTGGGAGGTCTCTCCCGACGGGAAGAGGATCACCTTCCACCTCCGGAAAGGGGTGACGTGGCACGACGGAAAGCCGTTCACGTCGGAGGACGTTCTTTTCACCTACCGGAGGATGATCGCCCCGAACACGCCGACCGCCTACGCGGAGGACTTCAAGCAGGTGAAGCGGGCCGAAGCCCCCGACCCGTATACGGTCGTCGTCGAGTACGGCAAGCCGTTCGCCCCCGCGCTCGCCTCCTGGGGGATGCACGTCCTTCCGAAGCACCTGCTCGCGGAATACCCCGACATCTCCCGCAGTCCCTTGAACAAGAAGCCCGTGGGGACCGGGCCGTTCCGGTTCGTGGAGTGGAAGACCGGGGAGAAGACGGTCTTCGAGACGAACCCGGACTACTTCGAGGGTCGGCCGTACCTTTCCCGCGTCATCACGCGCGTCATCCCGGACCCGGCCACCATGTTCCTGGAGCTCAAATCCGGCGGGATCGACATGATGGGGGTTACCCCCCTCCAGTACACGAGGCAGACGGAGACGGAGGAATTCCGGAAATCGTTCCACAAGTACCGGTACCTCTCCTTCGGGTACACCTATCTGGGGTTCCGGCTCTCCCACCCCCTCTTCTCGGACAAACGGGTCCGGCAGGCCATCGCCCACTCGATCCACAAGAAGGAGATCATCGACGGCGTTCTGTTCGGGCTCGGGCAGGAGGCCACCGGGCCGTACAAGCCGGGGACGTGGGTGCACAACCCCGACGTGAAGAGGTACCCTTTCGACCCGGAAAAGGCGAAGGCGCTCCTGGCCGAAGCGGGGTGGAAGGCGGGGGACGGCGTCCTCGAGAAGGGGGGGAGGGCGTTTTCCTTCACGGTCCTCACCAACGCGGGGAACGAGAGCCGGGCGAAGACGGCCGCGATCATCCAGCAGAACCTGGCCGCCGTCGGGATCAAGATGGAGATCCGGACGCTGGAGTGGGCCGCCTTCATCAACGAGTTCGTCGACAAGCGGAAGTTCGATGCGGTGATCCTCGGCTGGAGCATCTCCCAGGACCCCGACCAGTACGACATCTGGAGCTCGAAGAAGACCGGCCCCAAGGAGCTCAATTTCGTGGGGTTCCAGGACGCGGAAGTGGACCGGCTCCTCGAGGAGGGGCGGCGCACCTTCGAAGCCGAGGGGAGGAAGAAGGCCTATTTTCGCATCCAGGAGATCCTGGCGGAGGAGCAGCCCTACGTCTTCCTCTATTACCCGGACGCGCTTCCGGTCGTGCACAAGCGGATCCACGGGATCGAGCCGGCGCCGGCGGGGATCTCCTACAACTTCATCCAGTGGTACGTTCCCAAGTCCCAGCAGAGGTACACCACCTTCCAATAATAGGGGACGGATGCTCCGGTATATCGCCCACCGCCTGCTGCTCACGGTTCCGCTCCTGATCGGGATCAGCCTCATTTCCTTCCTCGTCATCCACGCTGCTCCCGGCGGGCCGGTGGAGATGGCCACGGACCTGAACCCCAAGGTCACGGCGGAGGCGAGGGAGAGGCTGAAAACCTATTACGGCCTGGACCAGCCGCTCCACGTCCAGTACGTCCGGTGGCTCGGTCGCATGGCCACCCTCGATTTCGGGCAGAGCTTCTCCCGCGACGGGAAGCAGGTCTCCGAGAAGATCGGGGAGCGGATCCCCGTGACGCTGGCGATCAACGTCCTGTCGATGCTTCTCATCTTCCTGGTCGCGATCCCCCTGGGCATCTATTCCGCGGTCCGGAAGGATTCGTGGTTCGACCGGATTTCCACCGTGGTGGTGTTCACGGGATTTGCCGTGCCCACGTTCTGGCTCGCCCTGCTGCTCATGATCCTGTTCGGCGTGAAGCTGGGGTGGCTCCCCATCTCGGGACTCGTCTCGCTGGAGTACGATTCCCTGGGGCTGGCGGGGAAGATCTGGGACCGGACGAGCCACCTCCTCCTCCCGGTGTTCGTGTCGGCCTTCGGGGGACTAGCCGGGTTCTCCCGCTACATGCGGTCGAACATGCTGGAGGTGATCCGGCAGGACTACATCGCGACCGCCCGGGCGAAGGGGCTCCCCGAGCGGAAAGTCGTGTTCCGCCACGCGATGCGCAACGCGCTCCTTCCCTTCATCACCATCTTGGGTCTTTCCGTGCCGGGCCTCCTCGGCGGCTCGGTCATCTTCGAGTCGATCTTCGCGATCCCCGGCCTCGGGCAGCTCTTCTACCAGAGCGTGATGTCCCGCGACTACCCGCTGATCATGGGGGCGCTGGTGATCGGGGCGTTCCTGACCCTGATCGGGAATCTGCTGGCCGACGTCGGGTACGCGCTGGCGGATCCCCGGATCCGCACGGAATAGTGTACCGTCTCGTAAATAGCTTGACGCACCGAGAGCGTCGATGCGCCGCGCCAGCGAGGCGCGCGACTGAGGCGTACTGGAGCGAAGTACGGCGCAAGAAGCGCAACGAAGCGGGAGCGAGGGGCCTGTCCCCGGAAGGGTCGGCAGCCGAGGCGAAGCGGATGCGCCGTCAGACCGCGAAGGACGACCGAGCACGGCGCAGGCGTACTTGCGGTACGCCGAGCCGGGCGCAGGGAGTCCGACAAAGGGC
>DATEXR010000067.1 GCA_035256765.1 Candidatus Deferrimicrobiaceae bacterium
ATATGAAGTGGACCGAGGGATATTTCGATGTGGGGCGAAATAAAAGAGCAATCGAACGGCAAAAAGATCTTGAACGTGACGGTGCTGTACACGGAGGGCTGTCCGGTGACCCCGAACACGATCGAACGCATACGAGAGTGCGTCGCCGAATCAGATTAACGGCATTGATATCGATCCGTTCGTTCTTGACAGCAAGGTTTTCGGGTTTATGTGACGGACCTATGGGGCATCGGTGATGCCTTCCAAAGAGATGATTATTGATGCGCTGAATGAGGCATATTAAGAGGCTGAAGAGATAGGTCCACATTAGTCAAGGAGATATAGGTAACACTTTTTCGCATACAAAGGATGTCCCTATTCGGGAAAGGAAACCGAGGAATGAAACACACCTTCCTGCTCAGAGAGGGCTTTTGGGTTGCCGAAGGGGAATATTACGATGAAAACGGGAACGGGTATTCCACTGTCGGGCAATCGGAAACTACGCACCAGGAGGAGGTTTGGGTCAACGAAGGGATCATGAAGGTTTTCTTTGACGAGCCGGTGGCGATCGCCACCAGTTACGAGATCGAGCCGTTCGGAACAGGGAAAACCTCCACGCACTGGAAGTCCAGCAACCGGATCTTTGGGAACCTGAAGGGCCACTTCGTCATTGTAGGGGATTCGATCCTGTCCCTGTTCCGGTCGGAAGACGGACGATATTCCGGGACCGAATGGCTGCAGATGGTCGATGAAGGAACCTATCGGAGCCGGCGGGTCCTGCTCGATGGCGACAGGACGCTTTCCTCCTGGGCGATGGAGCTTCGAAAGGCTGGCTAACTACCGGCTGGAGCTGACGGCTGCCCTGCGGGAGATCCTGAGGCCCCGCAGCCCAGCCTGAGCGTTAGGCTTACGATACAAACAAGGAGAAAAAACAATGAGCATCCGCGACAAGGCATGGGATGCGGTCAAATGGAAATTGATGAAGTCGCATCTTGGTTACACAGACGAGGAGATGAAGGTATTCCGGGAAAATCCGAGAAACGAGGATGTCCTCTCGAAGGCACCGGCATTGCTCAACAAGACGATCGTCCTGACGGTTGTGGAATCTCACGGGTGCAACAGCCAACACAAGGTAGGGGACAAATTCTACTTTGACGGTGCGGGGAATCTCCTCACGAAACGTTGCCCCAAGAAGGTTTGCATTTACGCGCTCAGCGCGGCAACCTCGATGATCTTTGCTTCCAATGAACTCTTCTACGCTGGTGTTGATCCGAATGAAATTCGGTTCAAGCGCGCTGCCTGCTTTGACGTTGGTGTTCAATGTGGTGGCTGGGGGCGAATCGTTCTGGAGTTAAGTGTTCGAGATCGGTGAACGAAGCCTAACTACAAGCTGAAAACCAGCACTGCCCTTTGCCCATTGGCCCCGCAGCTTAAGCCGGACGTTGGGTGGTCGAAGCGGTCTCCTGGTGAAAAAACCTCAAACGATCCGTGATTTCTCTGCCCGTGTTGTGAGAGATTTGCGCGAATGGAGACGGATCGCGCTGGGGATGCTCAATGTCGGCGTAACGATCTTCATGCTCTGCGGGTGCGGCACATACGGTCGTATGCTCCTCCACGGGCGCTCGGGAGTCGAAGACTACCGAATCTTCCCGGGGCGTGAGATCGAGGCGAGTCCCCGGGCGTTTTTTTTCGCGACAAGACACAGGAAGGTCGCGTTACCGATCACCTGAGCATTCCCGGGCATGATGCGGCCACCTTGAGGCGATCCTGCGCGGGAACAGGACCCTGGCGTTCCTGGTCATCCAGGACGACGCGCTCCTCTATGAGCGCTACTTCAACGGATTCACGCGCGACAGCATCTCCCTGGGATTCTCGATGACGAAGTCCGTACTCTCGCTCCTCATCGGCTGTGCCATGGAAGACGGCTTGATGGGTTCCGTCGATGAACCCATTGCCCGGTACCTCCCGGAACTCCGCGGGCATCGCCCTGAAAAGGTTACGCTTCGACACCTTCTCCTGTCGACCTCGGGTTTGGATTACGCCGAGAACGATAACCCGTTCGGCATCCATGCGTATATGTACTACTGCGAAAGGTGCATTGAGCGCCAAGCGCTCGCCTTCCGGTTGGCTGAAGAACCGGGGACACGGTTTGTCTACAAGAGCGGAGACAACATTCTTCTAGCCACCGCGCTTCATCGCGCATTACGTGGAGAGACGATCACGGCCTATCTACAACGGCGGGTATGGAATCCTCTCGGCATGGAAAGCGGAGGGATATGGAGCACAGACGGAGAACAGGAGAAGAGCTGGTGTTGCTTGGCGGCAACTTCACGATCGTTCGTATTCCATGATGGCCGGACATCTGGGACAGTACGTCTTCGTAAATCCCGAGAAGCAGGTTGTCGTGGTCCGACTTGGGACGAGTCTAGGCGGACTTTCCTCCGAACAATGGCGGGATCTCTTTGCGGTCTTGAGTGATGCCGTCCGGCCTCAACCCAATCAGCAAGGAGGTGTACGTCCGGGAAGCGTTCTGATGAGCAGAGAGGAAGAGGCCGCCCAACTACCCGTTGAAGCTGACGGCTCGCCTGCCGATAAAGCATGAGCGCCCGTAGCTTAGTGCTGCGTCTCGTAAATACGGTCTCGTATCGGGTCGATGCCCTGGGGCGTTTCCCCTCCCGCTGCCAAGGGCTCGCGGGCGGCTTCCTCGTAGCAAACGCTCGCGACCTTCGCCCGCTCGCTGCCGGTTCCGCTCGCCGCAATTTTCGCCTTTCGGCGGGACACTCCTCAACGCTCGGGGGGACACTCCTCAACATACTACTCGAAATAGGATTGTCCCCGGAATGTCCCCCCGCTGCGTGGAACCCCCCGCTGCGCCCCTTGGCACCGGGAGCCACGAACGGATACGTCGCCGTATTTATGAAGCGGAGCACTTAGCCTGAGCGCTGGGCAGGTCTATCCGGAGGGAAACGTCATTGAAGCATAGTGGCCTCGATGCCGAAATATAGGCATAGAGACATGAGGTCAATAAGCATATAAGGCATACGGTGAAAATGGGACAACCTTTGGAGTCCAGGAAAAGATTCTTTCGGCATTTGTTCCTGCCCTCGATTGCGCCAGCTACGCTGATCTTGCTTTCCTTCACCCCGAAAACTGTATTTGGTTGCGCGAACCGCGGAACCATGGCTTTGGCGATCGTGTTCCTCGCGATGGTCGCAGCCGTCGCTACGACCGTAATAGGTGTGATTGAAAAAAAACGGGGGCATAGGGAGGAAGCCAACTGGTGGATCGTCACGACGTTGATCCTGCTGACGCCAATCGTGCTTCTTGTCGGGCCGTTGGGCTGAAAAGGATCGTAATGATGCGGTCGTGTTACAGCGATGCTGACACGGCATCAAGCCTTTGGACACAATAGACTGCCCAACTACAGGCTGAAGCTGACGGTCCGCCTTCCGGAATCCGTGAGCGCCCGCAGCTTAGCGTGAGCGTTAGGTGGACTATGGGGAAACGGCGGAGTAGAAATTATCAATGAATCAACTTCTAACCCCCTTCTCGATTCTCGCGGCGATTGGTCTATTCCTGAGCCTTATTGTTCATCTTTATGCACTCCTTGGGCAAAGGGTTCCATTCGGCAATCTCGCATGGGGTTTACATGTGGGCATATTCATCGTGTGGTTCCCGGCAGTGTCTCTAGGAAAACGATTGTCGAAGGATTATAAACAAAGTGAATTATTTCAAGCAATGCTCAGGGGATGTCCTATTTGGATGAAGAGGATGCCATATCTGTTTTTTTTGTACGCTGCCATCAATATGCTTTGGTCTATATCCACGGGGCAAGCTACAAAATGCGGTGACATAGGAAACGAGATTCAACAATTCAGATTATTCTCTGGTTTTTGGATGGTGTTTTACTCGGCAGCATTTTCAATTCTCTATTCCGCCAGCCAGACAGAAATATTCGACAAGGAAAGACGTTGCAGGAATGGACATGTTGTGTCGCCTTCAGCGAGATTTTGTGAAGATTGTGGAGCGCCAGTTGCAGAGTGGAGAATGTAAATCTTTTCGCCAGCCAACCACCGGTTGAACCTGAACGCTCGCCCGGAATACCTCCTGAGCACCCGCAGCTGAACCGGAACGTTCGCAGGACGGATGCAAAACCAGGGGACCGAACAATCGGATCGACTACAGGCGAGAGCCAAGTCAGGCTTGGCGCGATAGCGTCTTTTCAAGGGGAAGAGCCAAAGGCTTCGAGGAGTGGACACCGCGGATCGGGATTTCGGGGGCGTACGATCACGTTTGCCGGCAGAGGAAACAGCTCCCGTATCGCAGGATTTTCGTCCCTCTCCTTACTTCCCCAGCACATGGCGCAGGGCCCCTTCCAG
Source organism: Candidatus Deferrimicrobiaceae bacterium (assembly GCA_035256765.1). Classification (NCBI taxonomy): domain Bacteria; phylum Candidatus Deferrimicrobiota; class Candidatus Deferrimicrobia; order Candidatus Deferrimicrobiales; family Candidatus Deferrimicrobiaceae; species Candidatus Deferrimicrobiaceae bacterium. The sequence continues at coordinate 4,359 of DATEXR010000067.1, forward strand.
TTCCGGGAAGCGGAACCGGTAGCCCGAGGCGACAAGCTTGGCCGGCACGACCCGCGCGCCGGCCAGGAGCAGTTCGTCCGCCATCTCCCCGAAGAGAAGGCGGGCGGCGAAGGCGGGCAGAAAGGCAACGGTGGGGCGCCCAAGGACCCGACCCAGCGCTTTCGTGAACTCCCGGTTCGTCACCGGGCCGGGGGCCACCGCGTTCACGGGACCCGCAAGGGAGTCCGTCGCAAGGGAGTAAAGGATCCCCCCGACGAGGTCGGACAGGGCGATCCAGCTCATGTACTGCTTCCCGCTCCCGATCCGGCCCCCCACGCCCGCCCGGAAGGCCGGAAGCATCTTCGCCAGCGCCCCGCCCTCCGCGCTCAGGACCATCCCGATGCGCAGGTTGACCACCCTCATCCCCCTCCGGGCGGCCTCGCCGGTGGCCTCCTCCCACTCCCGGCACACCCCGGCGAGGAACCCTTTCCCCGGCGGGCTCTCCTCCCGGAGGACCTCTTCCCCCCGGTCCCCGTAATACCCGGTGGCCGACGCGCACACCAGCGTTCCCGGAGGACGATCGAGGCGCAGGAGCGAATCGCACAGGAGGCGGGTCCCCCTGACGCGGCTGTCCCGGATCGTCGCCTTCCTCTCCGGCGTCCATGGAGCCCCCGCGATGTTCTCCCCGGCCAGATGGACGACGGAGTCGATGCCCCTCCCCTTGCCCAGGGACACGATTCCGGACTCGGGGTCCCAGCGGGCTTCCCCGGTGCCCTCCGCTTCCGTGGAGGGCCGCACGAGCCGGGTGACGTCGTGCCCGCCGCCGGAAAGCTCGCGAACGAGCGCCGATCCGACCAACCCGGTCGACCCGGTGACGAGCACGTTCATCTCATCCCCCCCTGCGGTCCGGCGGAGCAAAACGCTGCCGGCGGACGAATTGCGGCTCCCGGATACGGCCTCCCGTACAAGGGCGGCCGGCGGGGAAGGATCCCGCCGGATATCCTCATTTCGCCGGGACGAGGACGATGTCGAACTCCACCTCGGACTCTCCCCCGCCAAGGTACAGCTGGGTGGTGAGAGGCCGGTACCCGGGGGCTGCCGCCTTGAAGTGGATGTGCGGCGGGCGACCGGGATAGACGCCGGGGAAATCGGTGGAGAAACGGTACGCGCCGTCCGGGGGGACGGTCTGGATCCCCCGGTGGCCGTCATCGTAGCGCCCTCGCCGGTCCGTCTGCCACCACTCGATCCGCCCGCCGGCAAGGGGCCTGCAGTCGGGAATCCCGAGGAGCCGGCCCCGGACCACGAGCCCGCTGCCGGTTACGGTGCGCGCGGGCGCCCCCGGCTTGTAAAAGGGCCCTTCGATGTCGGCGGGGGTGGGCCTGCAAGGGCGGGAAGCTGCCGCGTCCTTCCCTTCCCCCCCGGAGGCGAACAGCAGCATCCCCGAAAGGAACAGGACGGCCAGGGCAACCGGCAACGACCTCCCGCCCTTAGTCCTCCGCTTCATAAATACGGTGTCGCACCGAGAGCGTCGATGCGCCGCGCCAGCGAGGCGCGCAACTGAGGATGGGGGGGGACACTCCTTTTTTTCTCGGTGTATACACCAGGAGTGTCCCCCCTGAGCGCAAGGAGCGCGTACTCCGCGGGAGCGGATGCAGCGGCGCTCGAATGCAACCGTATTTGTGAAACGGAGTACTTAGCCACCGCGCATTTTTTCCCGCCGCATCCCATCCTTTTTAGGTGCGGAAAAAATTCCGGGCGTTTCGTGCCCGGGGAAGGAGGCCGAAGGAATACGGGAATCCTCCGGAAACAGCGTGTATTCTAACGGATACCATGGCGAAATCCCCGAACACGGTCCGCGCCGGGGTCGGCTTGCTCCTCCTCCTGCTGACGGCGGCGCGGGCGTTTGGACAGCCGGCGGTCGTGCATCATGACCTGGCGATCCGCCTCTATCCGGAATACCACACCCTCCTGGCGAAAGACACCGTGACGGTGCGGCACGAAGGGGAGCGTAATCTTGTTTTCACCCTTTCCGGGAACGCCGCGATGGAAAAGGTCGTCGCGCAGGAGAAAGATCTCGCCTTCATCTTCGAAGGGGAGCATCTGCATGTCGCCCTGCCCGCGGGGCTCTCCGGAAAGGGCGATATTTCCCTGACCATCTCGTACCGTGCCTCGTTCCGTACCCTCGTCCCCGAAGACCCCGTGAACACCGAGGACCCGAGCTACGGGGTACGGGGGGTTATCCTGGAACGAGGAACGTTCCTGAGCGACGCAGCCGGGTGGTACCCGGAGATCCCCGGAAGCCGGCCGACGTTCCGGCTCTGGGTCGAAGGACCTGCGGGGTACGAGGCGGTCACGGCGGGGAGGCTCGTCCGGAGGGAGACGGCGGGAGAGGTGACGAGGTCGGAATGGGAGACCCGGGAACCGATCGGTGGCCTGTCCCTTTCGGCGGGTCCTTACCTCGTCCGGGAGGCAGGATCCGGGGAGACGAGGCTCTTCACCTATTTCTACCCGGAAACCGACGCCCTCTCGGAGAAATATCTTGCTGCGGTCGCCCGGTATCTCGACCTGTACCGGGGGCTTTTCGGGCCCTACCCGTTCGAGAAATTCGCCGTGGTGGAGAACTTCTTCCCCACGGGATACGGCTTCCCCTCGTACACGCTGCTCGGGAGCACCGTCGTCCGCCTCCCCTTCCTCCTCGGCACCAGTCTCGGACATGAGGTGGCGCACTCCTGGTGGGGGAACGGGGTCCGCGTCGATTACCGAAAAGGGAACTGGTCCGAGGGGCTTGTCACCTACGTGGCCGACTACCTGTACAAGGAACGGTCTTCGGCGGAGGAAGGACGGGAGTACCGTCTCCAGATCCTGCGGGACTACGGCACCCTCGTTCCCTCCGGAGGCGACTTCCCCCTGTCCTCGTTCACGGGGCGGGACAGTCCCGCGTCGAGAGCGATCGGGTACGGCAAGGGAGCGATGATCTTCCACATGGCGAGGCGCCGGGCCGGGGACGAGGCGTTCTGGAAGGGACTTGCGGAGGTGGCCCGGGAGAAGATGTTCCGGGAGGCGTCGTGGGGCGACTTCGCCCGGGCGTTCGGAAAGAACTCCGGCGCCGATTTCGCCCGCTTCTTCCGGCAGTGGGTCGACCGCCCCGGTGCCCCGGTCATCGCTCTCCAAGGGGTGAGGGCAAACCGGGCGGGGAAGGGGTGGCGGGTATCCGGGAGAATCACGCAGGAAAAGCCGTACTACAACCTGAGCGTTCCCCTTCACCTCATCGCGAGCGACGGAAAAACAGATACCGTGATCAAGGTTCCCGGGAAGGAGACAAGTTTCGCCATGGCGTCCGCGTCCCGCCCCCTTCGCCTGATCGTCGACCCCGAGGTGGATCTGTTTCGCCGACTCGACGCAACCGAGATCCCCCCTTCGGTCAACGGGATCCGGGGGTCGGCGGACCTCCTGGTCGTGGCCGCGCGCGGGCTCCCCGCCGACATTCGGAAGGCCTCGAAAGTCCTCCTCGCCGCCATGGGGAAGGAGAAGATCGGGATCCTCCGGGAAGAGGATACGCCCCCTTCCCGGCTCGCCGGGCACGACGTGCTCTACCTGGGCCTGCCGGGAGGGAAGAAGTATCTGCCCGCCCTGCTCCGGGAACTCTCGGTGTCCCCCAACGGGTTCTCGATCGGGGGGACGGAATACGGCTCCCGGGAAGACTCCCTCTTCGTCGTCCTGCCCCACCCGTCCGACAAGAAGCGGGTGGCGGCCCTCTTCCTCTCCCGTTCTCCCGAAGCCGCCGCGATGGCGGCCCGCAAGATCCCCCACTACGGGAAGTACAGTTACCTGGTCTTCTCGGGGGGGACGAACCGGGCAAAGGGGATGTGGGAGGTGACCGCATCCCCCACGGTGCACGAGTTCCCCCCGCAGATCCCGGCAAAATGACGCTTGATCTTTTCATCCACCAATACGGCTACTTGGCCCTCGTCGTGGGGACCATCTTGGAGGGAGAGGTCATCCTGATCCTGGGTGGGTTCGCCGCCCACCAGGGGTATCTGGAGCTCCCCTGGGTAATCCTGGCGGGATTCGCCGGGAGCCTGACCGGGGACCAGTTCTTTTTTTTCCTGGGCCGCTGGAAGGGAACGGCGTTCCTCGAAAAAAAGAAGGGCTGGACCGATCGGGCGGAGAGGATCCGGGCATGGGTCAGGGAATATCAGACCCTGATCACGCTCGGCTTCCGCTTCGTGTTCGTGTACGGGTTCCGGACCGTGACTCCCCTCTTTCTCGGGATGAGCCGGATGCCGGCGGCCCGGTTCATGGCCCTGAACGTCATCTCGGCTCTCCTCTGGGCGACATTGATCGGTACCGGGGGGTACCTCTTCGGCGCCGCGCTCAAGATGTTCGTGGCGGACGTGAAACGGTACGAAGGGAAAGCGATCGCGGCGATCGTCGCCACGGGGGCCCTCATTCATGCGGTGCGAACCATCCGGAAAAAAGTCCGCGGTCGTTTCGATGATCGGGGGACCCTTCCCCCCGGGCCATAGAACCTTTCCGCCGCCCATTCTATCCCGCCAGATCGCGGTGCCGGAAACAAGGGACCAGGTGGTCGTTCACCATCCCCACCGCCTGCATGAACGCGTAGCAGATCGTGGGGCCGACGAAGCGGAACCCCCGCGCCGCAAGGTCCCGACTCATCGCGCGGGACTCCTTTGTCTCCGACGGCAGTTCGGACATCGACCGGAACCGGTTCACGATGGAAACCCCGCCCACGAACTTCCACAGATAGACGTCGAAGGACCCGAACTCGACGCGTACCTCCAGGCATCGGCGGGCGTTCTCCACGGCGGCGGCAATTTTCCGCCGGTTCCGGACGATCCCGGGGTCGGCCAGTAGCCTCGCCACCTCCCCTTCGCCGTAGGCCGCCACGCGCACCGGGTCGAACCCGTCGAAAGCCCTGCGGTAATTCTCCCTCTTGTGGAGAATCGTCCGCCAGGAAAGGCCCGCCTGGGCGCCTTCCAGGACGAGGAACTCGACCAGCCTGCGGTCATCGTGCACCGGCACGCCCCATTCCTCGTCGTGGTACGAAATCATCAACGGATCATCCCCGGCCCAATCGCAGCGCAATCCCAATTATCCTCCGGTGGAAATTTTCCTTGGAAACGCCTATTATCTATA
>DATEXR010000068.1 GCA_035256765.1 Candidatus Deferrimicrobiaceae bacterium
ACCGTCCACGTCGAGGTGGGAGAGACGATCTTTTTCGATCAAATGCGACGGCAGAGGGATATGATGGAACTCATCCGGAAGCGGCTCGCCCAGGAGCTCGGGATCAGCGTCGAGGTCAAGCTCGTCGAGAAAAAGACGCTCACCCGCTCCGAGGGGAAGTCGCAGCGGGTGGTGGACCACAGAAAGCTGTAGGGGGCGGCGGATGAGCACGGGGACGCTGTACATCGTTGCCACCCCGCTGGGGAATCTCGAGGACATCACGCTGCGGGCGATCCGCGTCCTCAAGGAAGTGGCGGTCATCGCCTGCGAGGACACTCGGCGCACCGTCAAGATCCTCAACCGCTACGAAATCCGGACTCCCCTGTTCATCTTCCACGAGTACAACAAGGTCCGCGCCGGGGCCAGCCTCCTGCGCCGGCTGCGCGACGGGGAAAGCGTGGCGCTCGTGTCCGACGCCGGAACGCCCGCCATCTCGGATCCCGGGTTCGAGCTGGTGAGGGAGACGATCGGCGCGGGGATCCACATCGAGGTCGTCCCGGGTCCTTCGGCGCTCGTCGCCGCGCTTGTGGTGTCCGGACTGCCGACCGACCACTTCACGTTCGAGGGGTTCCTGCCGGTCCGCCGGGAAAAGCGCCGGAAGGCGATGGAGGCGCTCGCCTCCGAGACGAGGACGATGATCTTCTACGAGTCCCCGCAGCGCCTCGCGGCCTTCCTCCGGGACGCCGAGGAGATGTTCGGGGATCGTCGGGCCTGCGTCGTCCGGGAGCTCACCAAGATCCACGAGGAGATCCTGCGGGGGACGATCCCGGAACTCTGCGCGGAGATCTCCCGGCGCGAGTCGGTCCTGGGCGAGATCACCCTCGTGATCGGAGGGGGCGCGAAGACGGTGGATTTGTCCGTGGAGGAGGTCGTCCGGGCGGCTCTCGAGGGGGATTCCGGGTCGTCCCGGGACCTCGCCCGGGAGATCGCCGGGCGGACGGGACTCTCCCGCAAGGAGGTGTATGCGGAGATCCTGAAGCAGCGCCCGAAATGAAAACGGGCGGCCCGGAGGCCGCCCGCAAGGAAAAACGCGCCGCGCGAACCGGGCCTATCTCTTCTTTTCGCTCACCTGCACCAGCAACGAGTCGGAAACGTTCGTCACCATCCCGTGGAACGTCTCCTTCGCCTTCCTGAATGCCGGGTTGCCGAGGATCTTTTCGAGGGCCGCGAGGTTGTCGAGGTCCACCTGCACCACGCGCTGCGGCGAGGAACCGCCCAACATGCTCTGGTAGACCCGGACGGCGCGGACGCCCGGGAACTTCAACCAGATGTTCTTTCCCGCGCGCGCCAGGTATTTCTGGTAATCCTTCGCCTTCCCGGGGAGAACGTCGAACCGGTACTCGAATGTGACCATCATGGACCTCCTGTCGGAAAGTTTTCGCTGCAACCCGGGGATCCTCCCACCGGGGACATTCCCACCGGGGACACCCCTTTCATTATCGCCGATAAAAACAGGAGTGTCCCCGCCCGAAAACAGGAGGGTCCACCCTCTGTGCCATCAATCGACGCGAAGGACGATCTTTCCGAACTGCTTCTTCTCCTCGAGCCGGCGCACGGCCTCTTTCGCGTCGGCCAGGGGGAAGACGGAATCGACCACCGGACGGACCCCGCCCGTCGAAAAGATCCGGAGCATCTCGGCGAACTCGCCGTGGGTCCCCATCGTGGAGCCCAGCACCGTCAACTGGTTCCAGAAGATCCGGGCGATGTCCTCCTCCGGGTTCGGGCCCGTCGTCGCGCCGCACGTGAGCAGCCTTCCCCCCCGGGCGAGGGAGGCGATCGACCGCTTCCACGTCGCCTTTCCCACGGAGTCGAGCACGATGTCGACACCCCGCGTCCCGGTAATCTTCCGGGTCTCGCGGGCGAAGTCGGCCGCGCCGTGGTCGATCCCGAAATCCGCGCCCAACTCCTGCGCGCGCCGGATCTTCTCCGTGCTGCCGGACGTGACGCCGACGGTGAGCCCCAGCATTTTTCCGATCCGAAGCGCGGCGAGGGAAACGCCCCCCCCGATCCCGATGATGAGAAGCGACTCCCCCGGCCTCGCCTT
>DATEXR010000069.1 GCA_035256765.1 Candidatus Deferrimicrobiaceae bacterium
CGGCGCGCGCCATGCTTCGCGCCGTCGACTTCACGGACGACGATTTCGTGAAGCCGATCGTCACGGTGGCCTGCCCCTTCACGAACGCCACCCCCTGCAACGACCACATCCGGGACTTGGGCGACATTCTGTTCCAGGAGATCGAAGGAGCCGGGGGGAAGCCCTTCCTTTTCGGCACGCCCGTCATCAGCGACGGGGAGACGATGGGGATGGAGGGGATGAAGTATTCCCTGATGTCCCGGGACCTGATCGCCGATTGCATCGAGACGATGCACGAAGGATATGCCGCCGACGGGATCCTCACGCTTTCGGGATGCGACAAGAGCATCCCGGGCGCGCTCATGCCCATTCTCCGGAACAACTCCATCGGGTTGACCCTGTACGGAGGGACGATTCTTCCCGGGAGCTGGCGGGGGGAGGACCTGACGATCGTGAGCGCCTTCGAGGCGGTCGGAGCCCACGGAGCGGGAAAGATCACGGATGAGGAATTGCACGAAGTGGAATGCCACTCCTGCCCCGGCGCCGGTTCGTGCGGCGGGATGTACACGGCCAACACGATGGCCTCGGTGATCGAGGGGATGGGAATGAGCGTCCCGGGGTCCGCCTCGCATGCGGCGGTCGACCGGCGGAACCGGATCTCGCCGGAGAAGCGGCAGGATTGTGTCGACTCCGTCAAGGCGCTCGTGGGACTTCTTCGCCGGGGGATCCGCGGCCGGGACATCGCGACGCGGGAGGCGTTCGAGAACGCCATCGTCGTGATGATGGCGCTGGGCGGCTCGACGAACGGCATCCTTCACATTCTGGCGCTCGCCCACGAGGCGCAGGTGCCGCTTGCTCTGGACGATTTCCAGCGTATCGGACAGAACGTTCCGCTGCTGGGGAACTTCAAACCCTTCGGGAAATACGTCATGGCGGACCTGGACCGGATCGGCGGCATCCCGATGGTGATGAAGACGCTGCTCGACGCAGGGCTGCTTCACGGAGAGTGCCTGACCGTGACGGGGGAGACCGTCGCGGAAAACCTGGCGGACGCGCCGACGCGTCCCGACGGCCAGGACATCTTCTTTTCGCCGGTGAGCCCCTACGCCCCGCCCGGCCGGCACATCACGATCCTGCGCGGAAACCTTGCACCGGAGGGGGCTGTCCTGAAGCTGAGCGGAAAGACGCTTACGAACCACAGCGGCCCGGCGCGGGTTTTCGACCGCGAAGAAGACGCGCTGGACGCGATTCTTTCCGGCAGGATCCGGAAGGGCGACGTGATCGTGATACGGTACGAAGGACCGAAAGGCGGGCCGGGGATGCGGGAGATGCTCTCCCCTTCCGCCGCCCTTATGGGCGCCGGACTGGGGAAGGACGTCGCGTTGATCACCGACGGCCGGTTCTCGGGAGGCACGCACGGGATCATGGTCGGACATATCGCTCCCGAGGCGCAGGCGGGGGGGGCGATCGCCGTCGTCAGGGAAGGCGACCGGATCACCATCAACCCCGGGGCACGGACGATCTCCCTCGAGGAGGGGGAGGCGGAAGTCGCGGCGCGTCTCTCCCGATGGAAGTCCCCGGAGCCGAAATACCGACGCGGCGTTCTGGGAAAGTACGCATCGCTCGTCGGCAGCGCGTCGCGAGGCGCGGTGACAAGCTAGATTGAAGGATAAGCCTTAAGGAGAACGACAATGGCCAGACGGAAAAAAACAATCAAAGGCGCGGAACTGATGTGTCGGTCCCTGGTGGAAGAGGGGGTGACCTACCTGTTCGGCTACACCGGCGGGGCGATCATGCCGGTGTACGACGCATTCCCGCAGTTCCCCCAGCTGACGCACGTCATGGTCCGCCATGAGCAGGCGGCGGCGTTCGCCGCCCAGGGGATGGCACGGGCCACGGGAAGGCCCGGGGTGTGCATCGCCACCTCCGGACCGGGGGCCACCAACCTGATGACCGGGATCGCGGACGCCCACATGGACTCCGTACCGATCGTCGCCATCACGGGGCAGGTGGCGACTTCCGTGATCGGCACCGACGCCTTCCAGGAAAGCGATATCATCGGCATGCTCATCCCGGTCACGAAGCAGTCGTACATCCTGGACGACCCGTACGAAATCCCCCGCGTGGTCAAGGAGGCGTTCTACCTCGCCAACACGGGCCGGAAAGGGCCGGTCAACATCGACTTCCCCAAGGACATCGCGAACGCTGTGATCCCGGACGACGGCTTCGACACGACGATCCGGTATCCTGTCCCGTCGCCTCCGGGAATCGGCAAGGACCAGGTGACCCGCGCACAAGATCTGATGGACCATTCCGAAAGGCCCATCGTCTTCGTGGGGCACGGCGTCATCCAGTCGGGGGCGCAGGGAGAGGTCCGGAGGTTCCTCGAGCGGTCGAACATGCCGTTTTCGTGCACCCTTCACGGGATCAGCGCCCTCCCCGCCGATCATCCGCAGTGTCTCGGGATGATGGGAATGCACGGGACGGTGGAGGCCAACCGGGCGATCGAGAACGCCGACCTGATCATCGCGCTGGGGATGCGGTTCGACGACCGCGTGACGGGGAAGCTGGACGAATACGCCAGGGACGCGGACGTGATCCACGTGGAGCATGACCCTTCCGAGATCAACAAGAACGTCCGGGCGACGGTTCCCATCTACAGCGATCTCAAGCCCGCCGTTGTGGAGATGACGAAGGTCGTGAAGCCGAAACCGTACAAGGAATGGTACGCCTTCGCGGCTAAAAACCGAAAGTATTGGAATAGTATTGACCCCATAAATAGCGGTAACGGAACGGGTAACGGCGGGAACCTGCTGATGGGAGCCGTGATCCGGAAGCTGTCGGATCTGACGGGGGGCAAGGACAATGTGGTCGCCGACGTGGGGCAGCACCAGATGTTCGCTGCGAGGTACTACCGGTTCCAACGGTTCAACACCTGGTTCAATTCCGGGGGGTTGGGGTCGATGGGATTTTCCGTCCCGGCCGCGATGGGGGTGAAGTTCGCGCGTCCCGAAGAACGCGTGTGGGTGATCGTCGGCGACGGCTCCTTCCAGATGAACATTCAAGAGCTGGGCACCATCATGGAGCAGAAGATCGACATCAAGATCCTTCTTCTGAACAACAAC
>DATEXR010000070.1 GCA_035256765.1 Candidatus Deferrimicrobiaceae bacterium
ATCTGGTGCCCCGGATGCACCTACGGGATCGTTTTCAAGTCGCTTCTCCGGGCCGTCGACTCGCTGAAGATCCCCAAGGACGACATCGCGCTCGTCTCCGGGATCGGGTGCGCATCGCGGCTTCCGGGGTACGTGGACTGGAACACGCTGCACACCACCCACGGCCGCGCGATTCCGTTCGCGACGGGGCTGAAGATGGCAAGGCCGGACAAGAACGTCCTCGTGGTCAGCGGCGACGGCGACGCCACCGCGATCGGGGGGAACCACTTCATCCACGCCTGCCGCCGCAACATCGACATCACGGTCATCGTGCTGAACAATTTCATTTACGGTATGACCGGCGGGCAGCATTCGCCGACCACGCCCGTCGGCCACTTGGCAACCACGATGCCATTCGGCAACATCGACCCGACCTTCAATATCCCCGAGCTGGCGAAGGGCGCGGGAGCGACGTGGGTGGGGCGGGGGACGGCGTACCACGTCCCGGCCCTCGACAAGCTGATTATCGGCGCCATCGAACACAAGGGGCTGTCGGTGCTCGAGATCATCAACGCCTGTCCCACGACCCACGGGCGCCGGAACAAGTTCCGGAGCCCCACGGACATGCTTCTGTGGATGAAGGACAACTTCTTGCCGATCACGGCGTTCGGCAAGCTCCCCCCGGAAAAGACGGCGGGCAAGTTCCCCACGGGCGTTCTCTTCAAGAAGGAGGCGCCGGAGTACTGCGATACCTACTACGGCATGGTGGAGCGCCTGATGAAACAGAAAGAGAAGGGGGCCTGATACGATGAGCGGACGATACGAGATCCGGTTTTCCGGTTCGGGCGGCCAGGGGTTGATCCTCGCGGGGGTCATCTTCGCCGAGGCGGCGACCATCTACGACAAGATCAATGCGGTGCAAAGCCAGTCCTACGGTCCGGAGGCGCGCGGCGGAGCCTCCAAGTCCGAGGTGATCATTTCCGAGGAGGTGATCGATTTCCCGAAGGCCACCGCGATCGACCTGCAGCTCTCGTTGACGCAGGAATCGTGCGACAAGTATTACAAGGACATCAAGCCCGACGGAATTCTCCTCGTGGACGAGGATTTCGTCCGGGACATCCCCCAGGGGAACTTCAAGGTCATCAAGCTGCCGATCATCCGGACGGCCTCCGAGGAGATCGGAAAGGCCTTCGTCGCAAACATCGTCGCGACGGGCGCCATCACCGCGATCACCGGGAAGGTGAGGATCGAGTCGGTGGAGAAGGCCGTCCTCTCCCGTGTGCCGAAGGGGACGGAGGAAATGAACAAAAAGGCCCTCATGGCCGGGTACAACATGGCCAAGGCCCGGACGGCCGCCTAGTGTACCGTCTCGTAAATAGCTTGACGCACCGAGGGCGTCGATGCCGCCGTGCCAGCAAGGCGCGCGACTGAGGCATACCATTGAGTATGGTGAAGGTGCACTAGGATGGAGCGCACGCTGTCGATCATCAAGCCCGACGGGGTGGAGAAGAAACTGATCGGAGAAGTGATCCGGAGGTTCGAGAAGGAGAGGATCCGGATTGCCGCCATGCGGATGTTCCGCCTTACGCGACGGGAGGCGGAGGGGTTTTACGCGGTGCACCGCGAAAGGCTGTTTTTCGGCTCCCTCACGGAGTTCATCTCCTCGGGGCCGGTCGTCGTCATGGTGCTCGAAGGGGACGACGTGATCGCCCGCAACCGGATACTGATGGGAGCCACCGACCCGAAGAAGGCGGAAAGGGGGACAATCCGGGCCGACTTCGCCGACAGCGTGGAGCGGAACATTGTGCACGGGTCGGATGCGCCGGAAACGGCTGAAACAGAAATCCGTTACTTTTTCGGAGAGTTGGACTTGAACAGGTAATGTAATTTCTTAGGGCCAAACCCCACGGCCCCGACTTGCGGCAAGCGAACAGAGTGGGTCGGAGGTTTTTCCCCCACCCCGTCCCCTGCCTTTGCCCTGCCGGGTTATGATGAATGCCATGAAAGACGCACGAACGGATCTCAAGGGGATGACCCTGGAGGAACTGGAGGTCTTCTTCCGCGCCCGGGGAAAGGAGCGGTACCGGGCCCGGCAG
>DATEXR010000071.1 GCA_035256765.1 Candidatus Deferrimicrobiaceae bacterium
CTTCCCGATCTCGGCGGTCTCCCCGATCACCACCCCCATCCCGTGGTCGATGAAGAATCCCTCTCCGATGGTGGCCCCCGGGTGGATCTCGATGCCGGTCAGCATCCGCGAGATGTGGGAGAGAAACCGGGCGAAAAACCTGATATTGTTGTTCCAGAGCCAATGGGCGACGTGGTGGAACCGCATCGCGTGGAACCCGGGGTAGCAGAACAGGATTTCGAGTATGCTCTGCGCGGCCGGGTCGCGCTCAAAGATGACGCGGATGTCGTTTTGGATTCGACGAAACATCTCTCCCTCCTCCCCTGAAAAGCTTCTTTACCTGACCAATAAAGTCAATTATTAGGGAAAATGGCGATAAAGGAAAGGATTTTTTTTAACCGTTTTTCCTTGATCCCCCGGACCGCGAGGAGATCCTCCGGACGCCGGAAGCCCCCGCGCCTTGCCCTCTCCTTTGCGATCTCCCTCGCAATCGGGTCGGAGATGCCGGGAAGCCCGGATAGCTCCCGGATTCCCGCGCGGTTGATGTCCACACGCTCCCCGAGAAGAAACCTCTGGCGGACGTTGAGGGGACCTCCGTGCCCTCCCGTCGCCTCGGGCACGTCCGGAAAAACGGGGGAACTGTCGCGGGCGGATCGGGGGGGCGGCGCGAAGCCGGGCGAAAGGGATGGCTTCGGAGCCAGAAGGGAAAACCCCGAAGCGAGCATATTTCCTACCAGAAAAATCAGGGATAGGAGAAGAATCGCCCTCGGATCGCTACGCTTGCTCTCCCGGGATGACCCCCCGGGACTTCCAGAGCTTGTACCGGATGCTGTCGACCAGGGCCTGCCAGGAGGCTTCGATGATGTTGTGCGAGACACCGACGGTCCCCCACTCGGTTTCCTTGTCCCCGGACCGTATCAAGACCCGTACCGAGGAACCGGTCCCTCCCGCGCTGATGACCCGAACCTTGTAATCGAGCAGCTCCACCTCGGAGAGTTCCGGGTAAAACTTCTCGAGCGCC
>DATEXR010000072.1 GCA_035256765.1 Candidatus Deferrimicrobiaceae bacterium
TGGTTCTCCCGCAGCCGTGCCGACTCCGAAGGAATCTTCCGCTCCCCCTTCTTTCCGCTGATGCATACGGCCACGACCGTGCCGTTCATCGATCGCCCTCCCTATCCCCCGACTCTTGCCATGTCGACCGGTTCCCCGCGGCACCCTTCCCGCAGGAAGAGGTGTCCGGAGGGTTTGCCCCCGACGACGGACCGAAGGGTGTTTCGCAACCCTTCTGCGTCGCCTTTCGCAAGGAAAGGTTTCAGGTCGACGTCCCGCGTGGAAAAGAGGCACCCCTTGGCGAATCCGTCGGAGGTCACACGGATGCGGTTGCAGTCTCCGCAGAAATGGCAGGAGACCGGGGTGATGATCCCGATCGTCCCGATGGCGCCCTCCATCCGGAAATAACGTGCGGGCCCGCCCAGGTCCTCCCTTTCGAGAGGGGCAACGCAGTACCTTCGCTGGATCTTTTGCAGGATCTCCTCTCCCGGGACGGTCAGGCCGGGGCCGCAATCCTTTCCGTGCAGCGGCATAAGCTCGATGAACCGGACCGTCAGGGGCCGGTCGAGAGTAAGGGAAGCGAACCGGACCACCTCGTCGTCGTTCACCCCCCGCATCACCACCACGTTGATCTTTACGTGGGGGAATCCCTGTTCCAGCGCTTTCCCGATTCCTTCGAGCACGGGCTGCAAACGGCTCCCCGTAATGCGTGCGAAACGCTCCGGCACGAGGGAGTCGAGACTTACGTTCAGGCTCTCCACTCCGGCCCTTCGCAGATCTTCCGCCATTTCCGGCAGGAGAAGGCCGTTGGTGGTCAGGACCAGCTTCTTCAGACCGGGGACCGCGCGAAGCCGGGAGAGGAGGCGGGCGACCCCGTTCCGAAGCAGCGGCTCCCCGCCCGTGACGCGGATCTTCTCGATCCCCATGCCGACCGCCGTGCGGGCCAGGAAAAGCAGGTTTTCGTCGGAAAGGATCTCTTCGGTCCCCGGTCCCGGATCCATCCCTTGCGGCCTGCAGTAGCTGCACCGCAGGTTGCAACGACCGGTGACCGAGAGACGGAGATAGTTGATCTTTCTTCCGAGGGGGTCGAAAAGACTCATGCCCGTCCTTTCGCGTCGTCCTTCACGTCGAGAGGTTCATCCCTACCGGGTTCCGGAAACCCGACCATGGAATATATCATGGTCGCCTGAGATATTTCTCTTGAATGAGTTCCACAAGGCGCTCGGAATCATGGATGTCGAGTTGTGGCACTGCGGTGTCCACCCGCTCGTCCGTGGCCACGGCGATCAACCCCGGCGGCGGCGGATCGAT
>DATEXR010000073.1 GCA_035256765.1 Candidatus Deferrimicrobiaceae bacterium
TGCGGGAAAACCCCCTTGAGCATGTATCTGGCGGTGCACGGCTGGAAAGTGGCCAACGTCCCGATCCTCAAGGATATCCCGCTCCCCGACGAGGTGTACCGAACGGACCGCCGCAAGGTGATCGGCCTGAGCATCGAGTACACCCACCTGATGGAGCACCGAAGGAAGCGCGAGGTGCTCCTGGGCGCGGGCATCATGACGGACTATTCCAGACCCTCCCTGGTCTTCGCGGAGCTCGAGACCGCGAGGAAGATCTACCGGGACGGCGAGTTCTACGTGGTCGACGTCACGGACAAGCCGATCGAGATCATCGCCGACGAGATCATCCAGGTCGTCACCCGGAGCCGGAAGGAACCGCAACGCCCCCCCCTGCCTCCGTAGGCCCCTCCTCCGCGCCGGGATCCCTTCTCTTCCGCGACGCGCGTCGACAGCCTCTGGGGTTCCCGCCCCCTCCCGCGGATTTGGCCGGGCCTCCGATGCGAAACTCGGCGAGCAGGACCGGAAGGAGTACGCCAAGGTCCTCGAATCGCTTCGGGCGTATGTCAGCGCCAACAACGGGTATGGGAAGGTGCGTGACGTGCCCGCGACCCTTTGGTTCCAGGGATGGACCGATCCGGAGGGGAAGAAGAGCTGGGATCAGAGCCTGAAGGAAAAAGCCGGTTCTTCATCCCGCGTCCGATTCGTTCCTCGACGCCGCCTCGAGGCCGATCGCGCAGACTCTCTTTCGGTAGGCGTCCGGGGTAATCACGCGGAAATACGGCATCCAGCGGGCGGTCTGCTCGTGGAAGTGTATCTCGTTGTGCACCTCGAAGGAAACCACGATGTCGCCGTTTTCCCTGGTCTGGACGATTTCCTGGTGCGGGAAGAAATTCTCCCGGCGGAAGATGTGGGCGACCGATGCGTCGAACTCGACTGCCACCTTCTCCGTTTCCCGGTCGTCGAACAAGATCGCCTGCGCCTCCTCCAGCACCCGCCGGACGGATTCCGGCACCTCCGGGTACCGGCTTCCCGTCGGGCGGACGTTCTCGATAAAGTCGAGGAAGAACTTCTTCGTCTTCCCGTCGTGCCTCGCCACGAGGTACCAGAACCCGCCGTAGTAGAGGATCTTGTACGGTTCCGCCGTGCAGCGCCTCCCGGATTTCCGGTAGGAGAAGGAGACGACCTCCCGGCCCTTGATGTGTCTTTCGAGGGCCAGCTGGGTGCTCGCCACCTGGTCCATGTCGATCTCCTCGTCCCCGGCGATCGGGTAGACGCCGGGCATCCGGAAGATCCGGTTCTTGAGGCCGGTCAGGAACCGGGAATGCTCGGGCCCGAAGACGTGGGCTGCGTAGTCGATCAGGGCGCACACCAGGGACATCTCGGAGGCGTTCGGGATCCTGCCGCCGACGATGGTGTCCGTGGTCAGGGTGTAGGTGTGCTTCTTCCCGTCGGTGATCACGCACGGCAAGCCGGAAAGGTGCAGGAGATGGCGCCGCGCGGTCCGGAGGGCGACTCCGAATTCGTCCGCCACGATCCGGGAGGTGAGGGCCCTGCGTTCGTTCAGGAGCCGGAGCAGCCGCAGCGCCCAGTCCATCCTGGTGGGCCCGGCCGTCGGCCGGGGATTCGCGGGCCGTTTCCTGGACTTCCCTTTGCCGTCTCCTCTCTTCCCGGCCATCCCCGCCCTCCCCTGCCGATCCGGCAATCGGCGATCCCCCGCCGCTCACTTGCCCATGGAACCCATTTTCTCCAGCAGCCGGACCATCCCGAGCGTGTCCTGGCGGCAGTATTCCAGGAGCGCTTTGCGCAATTTCCGCAGTTCCTCCGCGTCGCCGATGTCGCCCATCGTGAAATACGCCTCGGAGGCCATCTCCCCGTCGCGGATCGCCAACCCTTCGTAGGTCATGTCCGGAACCAGGACCGGGAGCACGCTCTTCAGGGAATAGGAGCCCGACATCTTCCAATGGTAGATCTCCCGCCGGCGGAACGGCTCCATCAGGTCGACCAACCCGCCGATGACGGCGGACAGGCGCTTGCGGTGCTCCGGGAGGAACTCGGCGAGGACTTTCAGCACCCCCTTCTCGAAGGCCATGTTGTAGACCAGGACGCAGGCCCCGTCGGGGATCTCTCCGAGCAGTTTCTCGGCCAGCTCCTTCCGGGGATCGGCGCCGGGCCGGGCCAGAAACTCGAAATGCTGGAGAGGCGCGCCCTCCGCATCCCGGCGATGCAGGGAGTAGAGGAACGGAACCTGCTGGTAGGGCCGGGTCCCGTCGAAAAGCGGGATCGCGGACCGGAAAGTCTCAAAATCGAGGAAGCAGACCGGGTGCCAGAGCCCTCCCAGGAACTCCCGGATCTTTTCCGGGTGGGCGTGGTCGTCCTTGCGCAGGAAATATACCACCTGCATCCGCTGCGCGGTGTTCAGGGACGCGAGCGGGACGTCGGACAGCTGGAGGATCCCGCGCCGGTACAGATCCCACTTGTCGATCCCCCGTCCCCGGAGGGTGAAGATGGAATGCTCCGGGATGTGCTGCCAGCAGTGGGCGATGAAGTCGCACTCGTGCGGATCGCTGCAGTGGGGCCCGATGTCGATGTCGGGCTCCTTCCCGCCCAGCATCCTGCGCAGAGCGGCCAGCTCCTCCGGAATGGCGTCCTGCTTCCCCCGGACCACGTCGGTCACGTTCTGGATGGCGAACAGCTCCCGCGGGGCGATCTCCCCCTTGCGGACGTAGGCGCTGTTGATGTGGACCAGGAAGGCTCGGTGAATGGGAACGCCGCATCCGGCGAGGACGTAGTATTGGATGGCGACGTCATCCCAGTTGTGTTCCTTCACGTCGGTCGCGCTTTTCACCTCGTACAGGTCGAATCCTTCCGGGGAGCGGCAAAGGATGTCCGCCTTCACGAACACGTTGTCGTGGGAAAAGGTCGCTTCGTAGAGGACCTTCGTGCCCCGGTGGATATCCTGGCGGGTCCGTGAAAGCTGCTCGTCCTTGGGGAGTCCCTCGAAGGGGATTTCAACCCCTCCGGGAAACAGCTGGCGGGCGTACACCCCGACCTCCGTGCCGGACTTCCACAGCGCCAGAAGCTCCGGGGCCGGCTCGCTGCGCAGCTCCGGGCGGTGCTTGTGCAGATAGAGGGATTTGTGGCACTGGAGTCCCCGCATGTAAAGGGACTTGCTCAAGGAGATGTTCCTGCCGGAGGCGGGCATCACGTTCCTCCCGGGGGAGCCGGGATGTCTGGCGTTCCGTCAACTCTACCTCATTCCCCGAGGGAGGTGAATATCCCCCGCGGACCAACCGCCGGCAGTTGGAAATCCTCGAGCTTCCCCTCCCCGCTTTCGGGTCTGCGGACGAATCCCCCGCTGTCGGGCGGACATCGTAATTTTCATGCATCGCAGGGACAAACCCGTTGACGAAAGGAGGTTCGATCATGGCGCGTAAGTATATCGACTGCCGCGACCACCCGGGGGATGTCAAATGCACGGTGGCGCTCTCGGCCGACTCCGAGGAAGAACTCCTCCAAGCGGTGGTGCAGCACGCAACAACCGTTCACGGCTACCCGGACACGAAGGAGTTCCGGGAGAAGATTCGCAAAGGGTTCAAAGTGGGGAGCCCGCCCGCCTGAAGCTGGGCAAACGGTCTGTCCAACCATGCACACCAGGGGGGGCAACGGAATACCCGCCCGGTCTTGGGCGTCCCCCCCTGCCCTTTTTCCTTCCCCGTCTTCTCCTGTCGCGGCTTGCGAGGCGGAGACGAGGAGATCGGCCCGCAGGTTGACATCGAACGGATATCAGCATATAGGGTCCCTATACGGTCCGTCGCTCCCGTAATCCAACCCGTTCAGCCCGACGGCGTTCGGCAACCCTCAGGCAAACGTCAGCCTTCCGACGCAAGGGGGGCCGGGATGATCCTCCTCTTTTCCGGAACGGATTCCACTTCCCTTCATCCATCGGATTTGTGTCAGTTCCGGCCCCCTTGAGTTCCTTTTACGCATCGGTTCAAGGGGAAGGAAGCTAATCGGGTGTGCCGGAAAAGAGAGGGGACAAATGCCTAAATACGTTGTCTTGATGAAACTGACGGAGCAGGGAAGCAAAGATTTCCGAAATGCGCCGGACCGGATCGAAAGCTCCTCCAAGTTACTCCAGAAACTGGGCGGCAAGCTGATCGGCATTTATCTGGTGATGGGGGAATACGACTACGTCGGAATCGGCGAGTGCCCGAGCGATGAAGTGGCGACCGCCTTCGCTTTGGCGTTAAGTTCCGCGGGAAACGTAAAAACGACCACGCTGAAAGCGTTTTCCAAGGAGGAAATTCCCGGCATCCTCAAGATACTGCCAAAATCGTGACAGGAACAAAGAAATCGGGAAGGACGGAGCCTTTGGCTCCGTCCTTCGCCGAGGGATGAATCCGCCTACTCCTTGACGCCCGAGAGCGTCCTGACCTTTTCCTTGCTGTATCCGAGCTTCTGAAAGTCGATCAGCCCGTCCGGTGCGTGGCACGACTTGCACCCGAGGGCCTGCTCCTTGGGGGCAACCTGGTGGTTGAGGGAGAAGACCATCGTCTCCCGGACCGGTTTCCAGTTTCCGCTGTATTCCGTCTTCGAGTCCTCCGCGCCCTTCCTGGCCGCCGCGGCCGGATCGCCGGTGATCGCGTAGACGCCGGACTTGATGTAGACGGCCTTGCCGGAAACCGCGTCCCCGATGACGGTGTAGTCCGTCCGTTTCCAGGGGAAGATCTTCGACATGCCGTCCGTAAGCGATCCCACGGGCTCCGGCGGCACCGTCATCTTCCGGTTCCACCAGTGGTACTCCGGTTTCAGATTGGCGCCCATGATGTTCGTGGGACCGTACAGGCCGGTCTTCTCGTTGAGTTTCGGTTTCGTCCAATCACGCTCGACCACCGTGGGCATCTTCGGATCCCGGGCGATCGCCGGGATGTGGCAAGACTGGCAGGCGACCTTCGCCAGGTGGCGCCCGAGGACCTGCGCCTTCTCCCCCTTGTGCGGCTTCTCATGGCAGTTCTCGCAGGCGACCCTGACCTCGAGGAGCTCCTGTGCCTTGATGTCCCCGCCGCCCGGAATCTTGTGGTTCTTCGCGACGTGGCACTCCACGCACTGGATCCCTTTGGCCAGGTGGACGTCGCTGTCCCTGGTGGGTATCACGCCGTGCTTGTGGTTCGGCCCTCCCCCGGTCCCGGCGTGGCACCGAAGGCACATCTCGCTCGTGGGCCTGCCGACCGACTGCGCCGCCTTGAGGACATCGATCGCGGGATCGGGCGCGAGGCGGAACCTATCCCCTTCCATGACCACCGTGCGCATGTACCCGGGAGCGTGACAGATGAGGCAGTCGATGTTCTGGTAGTCGGCCTCGACCAGGTTTCCGACCGGATTGGGTTTGGCGCCGAGTCCCGCATGACATTGAGCGCAACCGCCCGGCTGCGCCGGCTTGGAGGCATCACTGGGCTTGAGGATCCCGATCCAGTTGTGCCCCGCCACCGTGTTGGGCGGCGCTCAATAGCTGTGCAGCATCCCGGCGGGCTTGCCGGGTTCCCACCCCTCGAGAAACCGGGGAATTCCCATCTGCTGGTAATGAAGGCTCTCCGCTACCTCCTTCGCCGCTCCCTCGTGGCACGCGGCGGAGACGCAGCTTGCCGTGCCTTCGTACTTGATGACATGCTTGGCGTGAGACGGTTCCTGGGCATACGCCGCGGTCGCAAAAAGCGCCACGGCGGCCAGCATGCCCAGGATCATCGGACCCGTTTTCATGTCGGTCCTCCTTTTCGGGATATGCGCCAGTATATCATTACATATTGACACATAGAACCAATAACAACGCCGAACGGAATCGGTTCGACAGGGAAAACCTGCGCGGGGCAAAAGGAGAAATAACCGAGGGGCTACGGTGGCCCGCAACCCGCCGATACTATTCGCAATTGTGGTCAGGGAGGACCTGGCGGCCATCGGGAGACATGCACATTCTCCTTTCGATGCGCAATACGCTGCCAATACGCCGCGCGCGCAGCCGACGCCGGCCGAGGATGCCCGGTCGCCGCCCCGGGGAGGACGATTCAGGAGAAGCCTTTGCTCCCGGTTGCGCCCGTTACCCTTGCCTACCGGCTGTATTCGATTTTCGAGAAAATGAAGAGTCGAAACGTTGGAACGGGTGAGGGCGGATTTTCATGCAGGCATCCGGTCGATTCTACGGCCTGGCGATCGACCAGGCCGCGATCGTCATCCCGTCCCAGATGGCGCCCGACCGGATCCGCGCCTCGACTTCGGCGGGCGCCAGCCGGAGGAGCTCGAACTCCTCGGTTTCGTCCGGCGTCCCCCCGACGAACGCAAGATCCCTCGCGACGTAGACGCGGCACATCTCGTCGGTGACCCCGTTGTAAGGATTGAACTCCCCCGCCAGAAGCAGGCTCTCCGCGGAATAGCCGGCTTCCTCCCTGAGCTCCTGCCTCGCCGTTTCCTCGTAGGTCGCGCCGTCCTTCACGCTCCCGCAGGGAAATTCCGCGCTCTCCCTGCCCAGCAGGTATCGGTGCTGGTTCACCAGCAGCAGGGTGCCGTCCCCCAGGATCGGGACGACCATGGAAGATCCGTTCGTATGGACGTAGTGGTACTCCCCGGGCTTTCCCGACGGCAGCTCGAAGGCGTCCCGCTTGTACGTCCAGTACGGATTCCGGAATACGATCGCCTCCGAGAGCTTCTTCCAGGGCTTGAGCGGCATTCGACGGGATCCTCCAAGGAAATTCGGCTATGAGCGTAAAGGGCCGGAACGACCTTCCCGAATTTACCGAAGCGCGAGGAGGTCCTCTTCCCCGCTGACACGGGTATGCGTGTAAAAATTGTACCCCCTGGAGCGACACCGGGAATCGTTCCCGACACCCAACGTTCGACGGGATTTTCGGTGATCGCAGAAAACGGCGATCAGGACGCTTTTTTCACTTCGATAGCAAGCTTGAACCCCAGCGCATCCAATAAATTTCCCAGGCTGCGTAGCTCAGGGTTCCCTTTTTCGGAAAGCATACGATAGAGATTTTCTCGATTCAGGCGGGTTTTCCGGGCCAGCTTCGACATTCCGCCGCCGAGGGCCTCCGCAACATCCTTGAGCGCCAATAGAAATACCTCGGACTCCCCTTCTTCCAAGGCAGCGTTGAGGTATTCCGCAGCTTCCTTCGGATCCCTCAGGGACCGGATCAACTCCTCCTTGTAACTTTTACTCTTTGGCATGATCTCCACTCCTGTAGTCGGCCCAGAATTCCATAGCCTTTTTGATATCTTTTCCCTGGCTGCCCTTCACCCCTCCCGATAAAAGGAGAACGACCTTTGTCCCAACCTTTCCCAAATACACACGGAACCCGGGTCCATAGTCGATACGTAGTCCAGTCGGAAAAAGGCGCCTTCCCACGCTTGTTTATATAGATTCGTATTTCCCATGGCATAGGATCCACCAGGTTAGTGTGGCTTATAAGCGACATGGTGTCAAGATAAAACTGATCCGCACCAACACGAACCCGCCATGCCTAGTGTACCGTCTCCTCCATCGAATCGCCGCGAATGGAATCCACATCGAAACAATTACCATGACCCGGTCATCGCATGACAGGTCCTGGCGGGAAACCCGTTTCCTGGAATCGCGATTCGCGCATAAGACCGGTCATGAGCAACCGGCGCGTAGAGGATGGGTATCTGCCGAATCCTCTCGACCACACGAACGGCATGGCACGCAGGTCGGACAGCCTGTTCCGCCGCAACGGCATGAACACCAGGACCGTATGCACCGATCAGCAGGCAACGATCACCTTGTTCGACAACGAGGACGGCAAGCGCCCCTCCGTTGACAAGGTGATCGACACCCTCGCCGTCGTCGGGAAATCGTTCCACCGGGAATTCGGGACGGATTATTTCTACAAGATGGCGGTGTATTACGACGGCCGGGAATGGATCGAAACGCTGGCCGGGAACTGCAGGGATTCCTTTATAGACAACACCGTTTCCCACTGTTTTTGCAAGGTTAATTTCGAATAGACCATCCTGGCCGCACTCATCCGACGGCCCATTCTCCCAAGGGAAACTTCTTGCCGTGACCGGCGGCGTCAACCGTGTTTGTCCCTCCGGGATCAACCGGCAGGGGATCCCTTACCGGTTCAACGCCTCCATCGCCTGCTCGTGGTAGCGCGTCCCTTTGGCCGCTCCCGGAGGGAACGCGGCGTCGAGCCGGGCGAGGTCGCCCGACGTCAGCACCACGTTCAGGGCCCCGGCGTTTTCCTCCAGGCGCTCCACCCGCTTGGTCCCCGGGATCGGAAAGATGTCCTGGTCGAGCAGCCATACCAGGGCGAGCTGGGAGGGACGGCATTTCTTTTCCGCGGCGATTTCCTCGAGGTGTTTCACGAGGGAAAGGTTATACGCGAGGTTCTCCCCGACGAAGCGCGGGGAGCTGCGCCGGTAGTCTCCTTCGGCAAGGTCGTCA